>CAZIDQ010000188.1:0-5192 GCA_964538015.1 uncultured Marinosulfonomonas sp. | reverse complement strand
GCGGTTTCGTCATAGGCGTCGATCTCTTCGTCCTCGGGGACGTTTTGCTCGTCGATAAACACCTTGCGCCGCAGCAACAGGCAGGTTTCCAGATCGCAGGTTTTGGCAATCCAGCGGGTCATGCGAAATAGTCGCGCAGGATCCGTGTATAGATGGATTTCAACTGTTCGATCTGCGCCACCTCGACCCGTTCATCCACCTGATGCATGGTCTTACCGACCAGCCCGAATTCGACCACCGGACAGTGGTTTTTGACAAACCGCGCATCCGACGTGCCGCCCGAAGTGGACAGCTCCGGCGTGATGCCGGTTTCGGCCTGAACCGCAGCCGCCACCAGATCGGACAATTCACCGGGCGGGGTGATGAAACTTTCGCCCGACACCTGCGTTGTCATCGCGATTTCCACGCCGAATTCCGCCGCCATCTTGTCGGCCTCGGCCCGCAACCATTCGGTCAGGCTGTTCGAGCTGTGTGAATCATTAAACCGGATGTTCACCGTCGCGCGGGTTTCCGCAGGAATCACGTTGTTGGCCGGATTGCCGGTGTCGATTGTGGTCACGGCCAGCGTCGAGGCATCAAAATGATCCGTCCCCTGATCCAGTTCATACCCCGCCAGCCGGTCGATCAGCCGCGCCATTGCAGGCAGCGGGTTGTTGGCGCGGTGGGGATAGGCGGAATGGCCCTGTTTGCCATGCACCGTGAAATAGGCAGTCATCGAACCACGCCGCCCGATTTTCATCATCTCGCCCATTTCGTTGGGGCAGGTGGGTTCGCCCACCAGACAGGCATCCATCCGCTCGCCGTTATCGGACATCCAGTCCAGCAAGGCCACGGTGCCGTCCACTGCATCACCTTCTTCATCACCGGTGATCGCCATCACGATCGAGCCATCCGGCGGCGTATCGCGCACGAAATCAATCGCGGCGGCGGCAAAGGCGGCCACGCCGGATTTCATATCGGTTGCGCCGCGCCCCCACAGCCAGCCATCCACAATGTCGCCGCTGAACGGGCCGCGGGTCCAGGCGGATTCGTCCCCTACAGGCACCACATCGGTATGGCCGTTAAACCCGAAGGTTTTGCCATTGCCCTGCTTGCCCCAGCGGGCGAACAGGTTGGATACCTCGCCCCGATCCACGCGAGTGCAGGTGAATCCGGCATCAGACAGCAATTTCTCCATCAAAACCAGCGCGCCACCCTCAACCGGGGTGACAGAGGGGCACCGTAGCAGGTCGGCGGTTAACTGAACGGGATCAATCGGGTTGGTCATTTTGTGTCTCCTTGGCTTGCACCAGCGATATAGGGATACGAAAGGGGCTGCAATCCTTGCCGGTCTGCAATCCTGTTGCGTGTAAGAGACATATTCACTCTCCTTTTGGGGGAACGGTGTTAACGGGTTAACAGCGCGGGCCTTTTTTGATTCAATGGAAAAAAACAAAACCCGAGGCAGGGCAAACGACGGACCCAACGCGGTCCAACCGAGCAGATAAAACCCCGATAAAGGGGCAAGGGGATATTCCCCCGACAGGCGTTTGCGCTGTTTCCAAAGGTTGGGGACAGACATGGTAACAGCAACCGAGCTTCCGATTAACACGGGGGCCTCTGCAACGCAGATGGCCAACGCTATCTTTGGCGATGGTGTAACTGTGGTCAACGCCAGCTATTCCGGCGACAACCGGTCTTCGGGTACCTATTCGAACGGGGATGCGGTTTCACCAACGGGGACGCCGGGGGATACCGGCGTTATCCTGTCGACGGGCAAGGCTAAGGATTTCACCAATACCAGCGGTCAGGCCAACCAGAACACGGGAACGTCGACCAATACATCCGGTGTAAACAACGATGCAGATTTTAACGCAATCGCGGGCGGCAACACATATGATGCCTCGATTCTGGATGTAGATTTCATTCCGACCGGTGACACGATGACGATGCAATTCGTCATCAGCTCGGAAGAATACCCCGAATACTGGGCAGCCTATTCCGATATCGTCGGGGTCTGGGTGAATGGCACATATGTTCCCATGTCTGTCGGCAATGGTGATGCGGACGTGCAGAATGTCAATTCGGGCAGCAATAACAACCAGTATCTGGACAACACAAACGATGACTACAACACCGAAATGGACGGGCTTTCGATTACCCTGACCCTGACCATTCCGGTCAATGCGGGCGTGGTGAATTCGATCCGGATCGGTGTCGCGGATCAGGGGGATTCTGCCTATGATACCAACCTGCTGATTGCGGGTGACAGTATCCAGACCACGCTGGTGGCGCTGGATGATACGACCACAATGTACGCTGACGGGACGCGCACCATTGATGTGCTGGACAATGATGTCAATTCCACCGGCGGCACATTGACCATCACCCATATCAACGGCAATGCCGTGGTTGTGGGCAGCACCGTAACGCTTTCGTCCGGGGAAACTGTGACCCTGAATGCGGATGGCACCATGACGGTTGTCGGCGACGCAGACACGGGTGATATTCATTTCACCTATGGTGTCGAAAGCACGACGGGGCAAACCGATGTCGGCATTGTTACGGTCAGTACCATCCCCTGTTTTGTCGCCGGAACCAGAATTCTAACCCCGAATGGTGAATTCCCCGTCGAAACCCTGCGGCCCGGTGATCTGGTGATCACCCATGATGACGGCCCCCAGCCCGTGCGCTGGATCGGGCAACGCACGGTTCAGGCCACCGGTGCCTTTGCGCCCGTCCGGATTGGGGCAAACACCTATGGCGATCATCGTACCTTGTTGGTATCGCCCCAGCACCGCGTTTTGATCCGCGACAGCCTTGCCGAATTGTTGTTTGGTGAAACCGAAGTATTGGTCGCAGCCAAGGATCTGGTCAATGATCACTCTGTGCGCATTCAGGAAGGCGGTGATGTTACCTATGTCCACCTGCTGTTTGACCGTCATCAGGTTATCTTTTCCGAAGGTCTGACCACCGAAAGCTTCCTGCCCGGCCCGCAAACCAGCCATTGTTTCGAGCAGCCCGTGGTCGATGAAATCTATTCCCTTTTCCCTGAAATAGACCCTGATACGGGACTTGGATACAGCCCCGCCGCCCGCCGGACCTTACGCGCCTACGAGGCACGAATACTGACTTTGGGCAAACGGGTTGCCTGACCCTAAGCAATTTCGCGCCTAACGCTGCGTTCTGACGCATTGATACAGGCACAATTTGATTGTTATTTTCCCCGTCCTATTGCATTAGTGCGCCGACTAAGGGGACTCTCATGCGCTTACTATTCATCACAGCCTTTCTGGCCAGTGTGCTATCGTCATTTGCTTTTGCTCAGGAATTACGCGTTGCAACTGTAACGCGCCCACCATTTTCGATGCAGCAAGACGGGGTCGATAGCGGCTTTAGCATTGATTTGTGGAAGGCCCTGATGATCGACATGCGGCAAAATTCCAAGGTTGTTCGCGCCGATACATTCGCCGAAATGCTGGATCTGGTTGAAAGCGGACAGGCAGACGCGGCGATTGCCAATATCTCGATCACGGCCAAACGCGAAAGCCGGTTTGATTTCACCCACCCGATTTTCGAGGCCGGTTTGCAGATTATGGTCCATTCCGATGCCAACAACACGCCTTCTGTCTGGTCTGCGCTGTGGTCCAAAGACCTGCTGTTGGCAATTGCCCTGTCTTTTGCCGCCTTGCTGGGTGGCGGGATGCTGATGTGGCGGTTCGAGCATGGTAAAGAAGAATATTTCGACATGCCTGCCCGCAAGGCCATGTTCCCTGCCTTTTGGTGGGCGTTGAATCTGGTGGTAAACGGCGGGTTCGAAGAGCGCGTGCCAAAATCTGTGTTTGGACGTTTGTTCGGTGTTTTCCTGGTGGTTTCGTCGCTGTTTGTCGTTTCGGTGGTCGTGGCCAAAATCACCGCAACCCTGACAATCGCCGGCATCCAGAACTCGGTTAATTCCGTTAGCGACCTGCATGGAAAATCCGTTGGTACAACGGCGGGATCAACCGCCAGTACTTATCTGGACAACCGCGAAGTACGCCATCGTGGCTATGACGATCTGGAAACGCTGCTGGCCGGTTTTGAAAGCGGCAAGCTGGATGCGGTTGTGTTCGATGCGCCGGTTCTGTCCTACTATGCCAACACCACCGGCCAAGGCAAAGCCGAACTGGTCGGCCCGATATTCCTGCGGGAAAACTATGGCATTATCCTGCCGCCAGAATCGCCCTTGGCCGAGCCGATCAACCAAAGCCTGCTGCGTCTGCGCGAAGACGGCACCTATGATGAAATCTATCGCAAATGGTTTGGCACCAGCAGCCGCTAACGGGGCAGGATTTCTTTAACAAATGTAGGCAGGTCTTGCGGGGTTTCGCACACCACATCCGCCGTGGCCCATTCATCCGCTGATCCATAGCCCCAAGTGACCGCAATTGCCTTCATCCCCACCGCGCGGGCCGCGTCAAAATCGTGGTGCCGGTCCCCAACCATTACCGATTGCGCGGGGTCTATCCCTGTCAGCTCCAACGCATAGGCCAGCAGATCGCCCTTGTTGTTGCGGGTACCGTCCAGCTCGGGGCCAAATTCGTGTTCCAGAAACGCAGCCAGCCCGAAATGCGCCGTGATCTTGCGGGCATAGGCATGCGGTTTGGCGGTGGCCAGACACATCCGGTAATCCGCGCCCTGCAATTGTTCCAACGCGGGGATAATGCCTGAATAGAGACTGTTTTCCAGCAATCCAACCGAGGTATAGCGTTCGCGATACAGATCAATCGCCACCTGCGGGTCGGGCACCTGCATACGGGTGAAACTTTCGATCAGGGACGGGCCGATCACCCAGTCCAGTTCATCCATATGCGGCGCGGGCAGGTCCAGTTTTTCCAGTGCATAGATAAAGGATTTGGTCACACCGATTTTGGGGTCGGTCAGGGTGCCGTCAAGATCCAGAAATACGGTACTCAATTCTCGCGTCCTTTGCCTGCAGGGCGCTGATCCTCGAAAAACGGAGTCATCTGCGCCACCACCACCGAATTTTCATCCAGTGCGCGTTGCATCAGTTCCTTTTCCTCGTCGCTGATGTCGTGGCCTTGTTCCAGACGTTCCTGCAAGGTGCCGTAACCAGTGACATCCAGCGGCGCCATGTCGGCCTGCTTCAGGATCGCCACGGTTTCGCGCACCGCCTCGGCCTCGTCCACACCGCTGGCATAAACCATCAGCGC
>CAZIDQ010000187.1:0-5197 GCA_964538015.1 uncultured Marinosulfonomonas sp. | reverse complement strand
GGGGCGCACCAGAACCATGACCGACACGTTGGCCTGCGCCGAAGAATCCCTGCGTTCGGGTGCAGTGTCTACTGTGGTGGCCGAACTGACCCAGCCTCTTGGCTTTACCGCTGGCCGCCGTTTGCAACTGGCTGCCGAGGCCGGAAAGACCACCGGTGTTTTCATCATTTCCGACGGGGCGGGGAACAATGCTGCCGAAACCCGCTGGCGGTGTGATCCGGTTTTTGACGCGGGCGACTCGACTCTGATGCGGTGGAAGCTTATTAAGAACAAATCGGGAACATTAGTGGCGTGGAGGGTGCGCTGGGATGAACAGGCGCGTCGTATCATTGTGGTTTCCAAGACTGGCGAGTGACCGGATTGCGCGCGCGCATCCCGTAACCGCACCCTTTGCCCTGACCGCCCGTCAGAACAACACCGAACGGCTCTATTGTCTGAACGCGGCGGCCGAGGGGCTGGGACTGGCCCGTGGCATGGGATTTTCCGACGCCCGCGCGCTGTACCCCGATCTGAAAACCCGCCCCGCAGATCCGGTGGCGGACGCACGGTTCCTGCGACTGCTTGCACGTTGGGCCATGCGTTATTGTCCATGGGTGGGACTCGAGGGTGACGACGGGCTGGTGATGGATATTACCGGTTCGGCACATCTGTTTGGCGGCGAGGCAATGATGATCGCCGATATGCAGGACCGGCTGGGACGCGCCGGTCTGGCGGTGCGGGCCGGATTGGCGGACACGCGCGGTGCGGCCTGGGCTCTGGCGCGGTTCAGTCCGGGGATTGCGCCGCGCGGCAATGCGTTGCAACAGATTTCGCCGCTGCCAGTGGCCGCCTTACGCCTGCCCGCAAAGCTTTGTGCGACTCTGCAGCGGCTGGGGCTGGATACGGTCGGCGATATTGCCGCGCTGCCCCGCGCCACCCTGACCCGCCGCTTTGGGCCGGAACTGCTGTTGCGGCTGGATCAGGCACTGGGGGCCATACCCGAACAGGTATCGCCACTGGCGGACCCGCCGCATTACGCCGCCCGTCTGACCCTGCCTGAACCGATCGGCCTGACGGCGGATGTGATGGCGGGACTAGAGCGGTTGCTGACACAGGTCTGTACACGGCTGAAGGCACAGGATGCAGGCGCGCGCACGCTGTGCCTGACCTTGCGGCGGGTAGATCAGGCCAGTCAGCAAGTTGAACTGCGTCTTGCCCGCCCCTTGCGCAATCCCGCGCGTATTCTGCCACTGTTTCAAAAAGGTGTAGACGAGATCGAGGCCGGATACGGGATCGACCAGATACGGCTGGAAGCAACGCAAGTGCAACCGTTACCCCCACGCCAAATCACCCACATAGGCAGCGGTGACAATGAACAACTGGATGATCTGGTCACCCGACTGGGCAGTCGTATCGGGCTGGACAATATCATCCGCTTTCTGCCCGCCGATAGCCATATCCCGGAGCGCAGTTTCATCATTTCCCCCGCCGCCTACTCCCAAGCCTGCGGGCCGTGGCCTGTACTCCACCCCCGCCCGTTGCGTCTGTTTCCACCCGAACCGGTTGCCGCCACCGGTCGCACGCCGCCACGCCATTTCCGCTGGCGGCGGATGGCCTTGATTTGCGCCCGCGCCACAGGGCCGGAACGCATCGCACCCGAGTGGTGGTTGGAGGATGACGCATGGCGTCATGGATTGCGCGATTACTGGCAAGTCGAAACACGGCAAGGACGGCGGCTCTGGTTGTTTTATACACCGCAAAACCCGGGCTGGTTTGTGCAAGGGGAATTCGCATGATCCCCGCCAACACCCCACATGGAAACGGCAACAACCGTGGTTATGCCGAATTATGCACCACCAGCAATTTTACCTTTCTAAAAGGGGCTTCGCATCCCGAGGAACTGGTCAGTCGCGCCGCCGCGCTGAACCTTGCCGCCATCGCCATCACGGATCAAAACACACTGGCCGGTGTGGTGCGGGCCTATTCCGCACTAAAGGAAATCCGTCGCACACAAACCGGCAACGCACCCCTGCCGCGCCTGATAATCGGTTGTCGTCTGGTGTTGCGCGACAGCCCAGTCCACTGGATCGCCCTGCCACAGAATCGCGCCGCCTATGCCCGCCTCTCCCGACTGCTGACCCTTGGCAAACGCCGCGCGCAAAAAGGGGAATGCCACCTTGATCTGGCCGATGTGCTGGACGGGGCGCGGGGGATGGTCCTGATTGCCCTGCCGCAGAAAGGGGCACGGCGCGCCATAATCACCGCCCAGATCCATCAACTTGCCAACCATTACCCCGGCCATATCTTTCTAGGCGCCGCACCACGGTATGACGGACGCGATCAGGCGCGGTTCGACCGGTTGTCACGCCTTGCCCATGCCACAGCTGCGCCGATGGTGGCTGTCGGGGATGTGTTGATGCACCACGCCAAACGCCGGCAGTTGGCCGACGTGCTGACCTGTATGCGCCACCATATCACCATAGACCGGATCGGTCGTCGCGCCCTGCCCAACGCCGAACGCCGCCTGAAAGCCGCGCCCGATATGGTACGGCTGTTTCGTCATCACCCAGCGGCCCTGAAACGCACACTAGACATTGCTGCCCGCTGCAATTTTTGCCTAAGCGAGCTGTCTTATGAGTACCCCGACGAGGTGTGCGGCAATGAACCTGTACAAACCCGCCTGAAACGCCTGACCAAGGAAGGACTAAAGCGCCGCTACCCTGACGGAATTTCAAAGCGCACCCGTACATTGGTGAAAAAGGAACTGGCGCTGGTCGATACCCTGAATTTCGCGGCCTATTTCCTGACCGTGCATGACATTGTTCAATTCGCCCGCGCACAGGGCATTCTGTGTCAAGGGCGCGGCTCGGCAGCCAATTCCATTCTGTGTTATGCGTTGGGAATCACCGAGGTCGGCCCCGAAACCATCGCGATGGTGTTCGAGCGTTTCATATCCGAGGCCCGCGGCGAACCGCCCGATATCGACGTCGATTTTGAACATGAACGCCGTGAAGAGGTGATTCAGCATATCTATCAGAAGTACGGCCGTCACCGTGCCGGATTATGCGCCACGGTGATCCATTTCCGCAGCCGCGCCGCCATTCGCGAAGTCGGCAAGGTGATGGGCCTGTCCCAAGACGTGACCGCCAGTTTTACCGGCCAGATGTGGGGCAGCCACGGACAGGGGGTTGCGCCGGAACGGGTGCGCGAACTGGGACTGGATCCATCCGATCATCGCCTGTCCCTGACCCTGCGGTTGATCGGCGAATTGATCGGCTTTCCCCGTCATCTGTCACAACATGTCGGCGGGTTTATCATAACCAAGGGGCGGTTGGACGAACTGTGCCCGATCGAAAATGCCGCAATGGAGGACCGTACCACCATCGAATGGGACAAGGACGATATCGATGCGCTGGGGATTTTGAAAATCGACGTGCTCAGCCTTGGAATGTTGACCTGCATCCGCAAATGTTTTGATTTGATCGCCGACCACCGCGGGCCCCGCCTGACACTGGAAACCCTGCCAAAGGAAGATACTGCAACCTATGATATGCTGTGTCTGGCCGATGCGGTCGGTGTCTTTCAGGTAGAAAGCAGGGCGCAAATGAATTTCTTGCCCCGAATGAAACCCCGCACCTTTTACGATCTGGTGATCGAGGTTGCCATCATCCGGCCGGGGCCGATTCAGGGCGATATGGTGCACCCCTATATCCGCCGACGTCGCGGGTTGGAAAAAGTTGAATTTCCCTCGCAAGAACTGGAAGAGGTGCTGGGCAAAACTCTGGGCGTACCGCTGTTTCAGGAACAGGCAATGCAGATCGCCGTGGTCGGCGCAGGGTTCTCGCCGGAAGAGGCTGACCTGCTGCGCCGCTCGCTGGCAACCTTCAAGCGCATGGGGACTATCAGTACATTCCGCGATAAATTCATCAGCGGGATGCTGGCCAAGGGATATACCCCCGACTTTGCCGACCGCTCGTTCTCGCAACTTGAGGGGTTCGGCGAATATGGTTTTCCTGAAAGTCACGCAGCCAGTTTTGCGTTGCTGGCCTATGCCAGCGCCTGGTTGAAACGCCACCATCCCGCCGCCTTTGCATGTGCGTTGCTGAATTCGCAACCGATGGGGTTTTATGCCCCGGCCCAGATCGTGCGCGATGCGCGTGAACACGGGATCGACGTGCGCCCGATCTGTGTAAATGCCAGCCAGTGGGACAATACGCTGGAACCCCGTCCCGACGGCACGCTGGCCTTGCGGCTGGGATTTCGCCAGATCAAGGGGTTTCGTCAGGATGATGCCGACTGGATCGCCGCCGCGCGTGGCAACGGCTATCCCGACCCCGAAAGCCTGTGGCAACGCGCCGGTATCGGCCCACCTGCACTGGAACGACTGGCCGAGGCCGATGCGCTGGCCGGTATGGGGTTGGGGCGACGCAACGCCCTGTGGCGGATCAAGGCCCTTCGCGGGCAACAACCGCTGCCACTGTTCAATGACCCGATTGAGGGCGAAGGCATCCATGAGCCCGCTGTAACGCTGCCCGCGATGCATCTGGGGCAAGAGATGGTCGAGGATTATGTTGCCATGCGCCTAAGCCTACGCGCCCATCCGATGGAGCTGTTGCGCCCCGAAATGCCGGGACTGACCGCACATGGCGATCTGCCCGAAGCACCGCTGCGCCGTACCACGGTTTGCGGTCTGGTGATCACCCGCCAGCGCCCCGGCACCGCCTCGGGGGTGGTTTTCCTGACGCTTGAGGATGAAACCGGCGTGTCCAACATCATTGTCTGGCGCAAAATCTACAAACAATTCCGGCCAGCGGTGATTGGCGGACGGTTGCTGCGCATCACCGGCCAGCTTCAGCGCGAAGGTATTGTAGTGCACCTGATCGCCGAACATGTCGAGGATTGCTCGGATATGTTATCGCGTCTTGGCCATCCCGACATCGATGCCATCGGCCAAACCAGACCCAACGCCGACGACGCGCCACGCGGGTTGTCCCGCTCCACAGCCACCCGCGCACGCCACCCGCGCGAGCAGGCAAAAAAGCTGTTTCCAAGCCGTGATTTCCACTAGATCAGGATGCGATCAAAATCTCGACCTGCGCTGCCTTCAGCGCCTCTACCAGATCAGCAGGCGGGGCCGTATCACAGACCAAGCGGTTAATACTGTCTAGCGAACACACCCCGAAAGACGCCATCGCCCCGAATTTGCTGTGATCCGCCA
>CAZIDQ010000186.1:0-5253 GCA_964538015.1 uncultured Marinosulfonomonas sp. | reverse complement strand
CCGGACCCTGAAACATTGCAGCCCGGTGATGATTTTTCCGGCTTTATGCAGGCCGCCGTGCCCGAGCGTATTCGCAAGCTGGCGCTGCGCAAGTTGTGGCGCAGCAATCCGGTGTTGGCGAATGTTGATAATCTGGTTGATTACGGCGAGGATTTTACCAAGGAAGGCACCTTGGGCGTTGCCGTTAAAACCGCCTATCAGGTTGGCAAGGGCATGTTGAAGCATGTCGAGGAAATGGAAGCGCAGGCTGCGCCGGATGATGTGACACCAAAAGAGGTGACCGAAGATATCATCGAAGACATGGATGCCCCGATCGAAGAAATTGCCGAGGACGAGCCTATTGTGGCTATTGTCCCCGAAGACCCCGTTGAAACACTCTCAGAACAACCCCAAGAGCCGGATTTTGCCGTTAGACGCAGAATGCGGTTTCAGTTTGCCAGCTAGGCAGGAAGCCAAAGGATGACGACAGCCGCTATGACAACGCCCGATATTGCCCAAGAAGACAAGCTGCGCGCCGATTTCTATGATTTTCTGGCAGCGCTACTGGCGCGTCCGCCATCAAAGGATCTGTTGCAGAAAACGGCAAACCTGACCGGCGATGACAGCGAGTTGGGCAAGGCAATCCGGTCAATGGCGCGGGTCGCGACAGTGACAAAGGAACGCGCGGCCGAAAGCGAATTTACCGCGCTGTTTATCGGGCTGGGTCGGGGCGAATTGCTGCCCTATGCCAGTTTCTATCTGACAGGGTTTTTGAACGAAAAACCGCTGGCGGCCTTGCGCAAGGACATGGCGGCGCTGCGCATCGCGCGTGCCCCCAATGTGTTTGAGCCTGAAGACAACATCGCCAGCCTGTTTGAAATGATGGCGGGTATGATCATGGGCCGCTTTGGCGATCCCGTGCCGCTGGAGCGGCAGACCGACTATTTCAACAAACATATCGCCCCTTGGGCCACGCATTTCTTTGCCGATCTGGAAGGGGCCAAGAATTCGGTCTTTTACGCATCGGTTGGTGCGGCCGGTAAGGCGTTTATGGAAATTGAGCGCGAAGCATTTCGCATGAACGCGGGTTAGGCCCGCAACAACCGCCTGCATCACGCGGGCATAAAGGAAGGGAGGAAAGCTGATGGGCAAGAAAACAGAAGTCGACGCAAAAAGTCGCCGGAATTTTCTAAAGATGGCTTCGGTTTCCGCACCGGCAGCCGTGGCTGCTGTGTCATTGACCGGCACAACGGCCAAGGCCGCCGTGCCGGATGAAAAGGGTAGCGGGTTGCGCGATACAGCGCACACGCGGGCCTATTATGAAAGCGCGAAGTTCTAGCGCTTGAATTGTCGAGGGGACCAACGGTTGCGAGACGCCCAGCGGTTCTATTTTACGAAACCCCGCAAAAGACCGGCGCAGGCCGGTTTCAGCAAGGGAGAAACACATGCTTAGGAAAAAAACCAACGGGATTGCGAGACGCTCCCAAGGGTCCAGCCTCCTATCCAATATTGCCGGGAAATCGGTAGACCGGCGCAGTTTCTTGCGTGGCTCGGGGCTTGCCATTGGCGGCCTTGCAGCGATTGGCGCAACAGGCGGCACGGTCACACAGGCATCGGCGGCATCGGCCGTAGATGGTGCCATTGAAACAGTTAAAACCATTTGCACCCACTGCTCAGTCGGCTGCACGGTGATTGCCGAGGTCGATAACGGCGTCTGGGTCGGGCAGGAACCCGGCTGGGACAGCCCGTTCAATCTGGGGGCGCATTGTGCCAAGGGCGCGTCCGTGCGTGAACACGCGCATGGCGAACGCCGCCTGAAGTACCCGATGAAAAAAGAGGGTGGCGAATGGAAGCGCATCAGCTGGGAACAGGCGATCAACGAGATCGGCGACGGCTTGATGAAAATCCGCGAGGAAAGCGGGCCTGATTCAGTCTATTGGCTGGGATCGGCGAAACATTCCAACGAACAAGCCTATATGTTCCGCAAGTTTGCTGCCTATTGGGGCACAAACAACGTCGACCATCAGGCGCGTATCTGTCACTCGACCACGGTTGCCGGTGTGGCCAACACATGGGGCTACGGCGCCATGACCAACAGCTACAACGACATTCATAACTCCAAGGCGATCCTTGTAATTGGTGGCAACCCCGCCGAGGCACATCCGGTTTCCCTGTTGCACCTTATGAAAGCCAAAGAGCAGAACAACGCACCGCTGATCGTTTGCGATCCGCGCTTTACCCGCACCGCCGCGCATGCCGACGAATTTGTTCGCATCCGCCCCGGTTCGGACGTTGCGCTGGTTTGGGGTATCCTGTGGCACATCTTTGAAAACAAATGGGAAGACAAGGAATTCATCCGCACCCGTGTTTATGGCATGGATGAAATCCGCAAAGAAGTCAGCAACTGGACACCGGATGAAGTTGAACGCGTCACAGGTGTTCCCGGATCACAGATGGAGCGGGTTGCCCGCACGCTGGCCAACAACCGTCCCGGCACCCTGATCTGGTGCATGGGTGGCACCCAGCACCATAACGGCAATAACAACACCCGTGCCTATTGCATCCTGCAACTGGCCCTTGGCAACATGGGCACCAGCGGTGGCGGCACCAACATTTTCCGTGGCCACGACAATGTGCAGGGCGCAACGGATATGTGCGTGCTGTCCCACACATTGCCCGGTTATTATGGTCTGTCCGCAGGCGCATGGGCACACTGGTCGCGCGTATGGGGTGAAGACCTTGACTGGATGAAATCCCGTTTCGACAGCATCAAAGGCGCTGACGGCAAGGATAAATCCCTGATGAACCTGAAGGGTATTCCGGTCAGTCGCTGGATTGACGGTGTGCTTGAGGACAAGGACAACATCGATCAGCCGGACAATGTGCGCGGCATGATCCTGTGGGGCCACGCGCCCAACAGCCAAACCCGCGGCAAGGAAATGAAAACCGCGATGGAAAAACTGGATATGCTGGTCGTTGTTGACCCCTATCCAACCGTTTCCGCCGTGCTTCATGACCGCACTGATGGCGTTTACCTGCTGCCTGCTTCGACGCAGTTCGAAACACGCGGCTCGGTTACCGCATCCAACAGGTCGTTCCAATGGCGTGACAAAGTGGTCGATCCGGTGTTTGAATCACTGCCTGACCACATCATCATGGCCAAGTTCGCCAAGAAATTCGGCTGGGCTGACAAGTTCTTTCGCAATATCAAAATGGATGCCGAGGACGAGCCAAACATCGAGGACATCACCCGTGAATTCAACGGCGGGATGTGGACCATCGGTTATACCGGCTGTTCGCCCGAGCGGATCAAAAGCCATATGGCCAATCAGCACACGTTTGACCGCACCACACTTCAGGCCATCGGTGGCCCGAACGATGGTGAATTCTACGGTCTGCCGTGGCCATGTTGGGGCACGCCTGAAATGGGTCACCCCGGTACACCAAACCTTTATGACATGTCCAAACCTGTCTCCAAAGGTGGCCTGACCTTCCGCGCCCGTTTCGGCGTGGAGCGTGACGGTGTGAACCTGCTGGCCGAAGGGGTCTATTCGCAAGGGTCCGAAATTCAGGACGGTTATCCTGAATTCACGATGCAGATGCTGATGGATCTGGGTTGGGACAAAGACCTGACGGATGACGAACGCGCAGCTATCGACGCTGTGGCCGGTCCGAAAACCAACTGGAAGACCGACCTGTCGGGTGGCATCCAGCGGGTAGCGATTGCGCATGAATGTGCGCCGTTCGGCAACGCCAAGGCCCGTGCTGTGGTCTGGACTTTCCCTGACCCTGTGCCGATCCACCGCGAGCCGCTTTATACATCGCGGCGTGATCTGGTGGCGGATTATCCGACCTATGCGGATAAACAGGCCTATCGTCTGCCAACACTCTATGAATCGATCCAGAAGCAGGACTTCAGCAAGGACTATCCGCTGATCCTGACGACGGGCCGGTTGGTCGAATACGAGGGTGGCGGCGACGAAAGCCGTTCCAACCCGTGGCTGGCCGAACTTCAGCAGGAAATGTTTGTTGAAGTGAGCCGGCGCGATGCCAACAATCTGGGTATTCGTGATGGTCAACAGGTCTGGGTCGAAGGCCCCGAAGGTTCCAAGGTCAAAGTGGCCGCAATGGTGACCGAACGGGTTGGTGAAGGCGTGGCCTTCATGCCGTTCCACTTTGGTGGCCAGTTTGAAGGCAAGGATCTGAGGGATAAATACCCCGAAGGGGCCGACCCGATCGTGCTGGGCGAAAGCGCCAACACGGCCATGACCTATGGCTATGACTCTGTCACCCAAATGCAAGAGACCAAGGCGTCCCTTTGCAAAATCACTGTAGCGTAAAGGAGAATTGAGAAATGGCACGAGTTAAATTTCTCTGTGACGCGGAACGCTGCATTGAATGCAACGGCTGCGTAACCGCCTGCAAGAACGAGCACGAGGTGCCTTGGGGCATCAACCGTCGCCGGGTTGTGACCATCAATGATGGCACGCCGGGTGAACGCTCGATCTCGATGGCCTGTATGCATTGTTCGGATGCGCCTTGTATGGCTGTTTGCCCGACCGACTGTTTCTATCAAACAGCCGACGGCATTGTGCTGCACAACAAGGATCTGTGCATCGGTTGTGGCTATTGCTTCTTTGCCTGCCCGTTTGGCGCGCCGCAATATCCGCAGGCCGGAAACTATGGCAGCCGTGGCAAGATGGACAAATGCACCTTCTGCGCCGGTGGCCCGGAAGAGGACAACAGCCAGGCCGAGTTCCAGAAATACGGTCGCAACCGTATTGCGGAAGGCAAGCTGCCGATCTGCGCCGAAATGTGCGCAACCAAGGCCCTGCTGGCTGGTGACGGGGACGTTGTGTCCGGCATCTACCGCGAACGGGTCGTGGCACGCGGCTTTGGCTCCGGCGCCTGGGGCTGGGGCACTGCCTATGGCCAAAAGGGCGGCTGATCCTTTGATCTGAAAACAACGTGGCGCGCAAAATATATTGCGCGCCACAGCCCACGTCGCGACGGTCTCGCGTGTGTCGCCTTGTCAGAAAGGTCAATAGTTTTGCAAGATACTCTACTTACATCCGCCCGCACATCGGTTGGTAAGCTGGGCACAGGGTTCACCCTGTTGCTTGTGCTCCTGATGTTGTTTGTGGCGACTGCTTCATATGCCCAAAGCGTGCGCCCCCCCGGCCATGCAATCGTACTGGATGACGGGATAGAAGAAGGCCCGTCAAACGCGTTGGGCGATGATTCCCAATCCGATTTCTGGCGCAATTTTCGCGG
>CAZIDQ010000185.1:0-5272 GCA_964538015.1 uncultured Marinosulfonomonas sp. | reverse complement strand
ATCCACCTGATTGACCGCCATTACGTTATCTGCGGACGGTCCGTTTTCATCAAAACTTGTCTCCAGCCACGCGTCTGCGATGGTTTTGGCCAGTTCGGTGCCGACCACGCGGGCGCCCATGGTGATCACTTGCGCGTTGTTCGAGGTCGAGGCTTTGGCCGCCGAATAGGCATCATGCACATGCGCCGCGCGGATGCCCGGCACCTTGTTGGCCGCGATGGACACACCGATGCCGGTGCCGCAGATCACGATGGCGCGATCATAGGTGCCGTCAATCACACCCTGACAGACACGGGCAGACATGTTGGCATAATACTCGGCCGCGCCGTCGGCGGGGTGGGACATCTCATCAACGGTGAACCCTTCGCGGTCCTTCAGATAGTCATAGAGGGCAAGTGCAAGCGGCTCGCCTGCGCTGTCTCCTGCGATGGCAAGTTTCATGGTGTCTCTCCTTGTTTCGGGGTTTGGATGGCACTGGCGCAGCGGGTCAGGATGTCCAGATATCCGGCCACATCCCAGGCCGCGCGGCCGATAAACAGCCCGTCGATATGCGGGCGCTGGATCAATTCTTCGCAGTTGCCCGCGTTCACGCTGCCGCCATACAGACACAGGGTGCGCTGGCCCAGAATGTCGCTGGCCTGTTCAATGATTTTGGCGTGGCGCGCATCGGCGTAATCCGAACTGGCAGGGGTGCCGCCAGCGCCGATTGCCCAGACGGGCTCGTAGGCCAGAAGCACGGTTGCGGATTTCTGAGCACCGGTCAGCCGGCCCAATGCGCCGGAAACCTGCGCCGCCAGCACTGCGTCTGCCTGCCCCGCGTCGCGTTGCTCGCGGGTTTCGCCGATGCAGATCAGCGGGATCAACCCGTGCCGCACCGCAGATTCAACCTTCAGCCCCACCGTTTCATCGGTTTCGCCAAAATGCGCGCGGCGTTCCGAATGACCCAGTTCAACCAGATCCAGCCCGCAATCGGTCAGCATCGGTGCCGAGATTTCGCCGGTCCACGCGCCCGCATCATCCCAATGCATATTCTGCGCGCCCACCTTGACCGAGGTTCCCGCCAGCACCTCCTTGACCTGCCGTGTGGCGGTAAACGGGGGCACAACAAAGCGCTGGATGCGGGCGTCCGCGCCGCTATCGGCTGCCGCCAGCGCATTGGCAAATTCCAGCGCCTCGGGCAGGGTTTTGTTCATCTTCCAACTGGTGCCAATCCAGAATTCCGCAGTGCCCATTGTGTTTCTCCCTATATGTTCAGATCTGCCGCGCCGGTGTCGATATGCGGCGCCCAGAAGGCCACGGATTCCGCGATATGCGGCACCACCTGACGGTCATTCGGTTCGCGTTCCTTGAACGACAGTTCCAGACAGATTTCGTTATCGGTTCCACCACCCTGCCGGATTGCGGCCAGCAGGGGGTCGGGCTGGATTTTACCCGCCTTGTTGAACTCGGCGATGAAGGGGCGGTGGCCGCCCTTGTCCATCAAGGATTGTTTGATATGGATGATCGGCGAGTATTTCGGCACCGCACGGGCCCATGCGTAGGGGTCGTAATCATCAGGGGTCGGGCTGGTGACATCGCCGTGGTCAATATCGGCCATCATCCACATCGGGATCGCCATATTGCGGGCCCTAATCCGTTCCTGCAGGGCCAGCGCCCCGTCGATGGTTTCGCCAAATTCGCGGCCCACCGACATCGGTTCCCAGAACAGGAATTGCAGCCCCGCCGCCTTGGCGTGTTCGGCCACTTCGGCCCAGCAATCCAGCGCGATGTCGATCAGTTCCTCGCGGCGCTGCAGATCGTCAAAATCCTTCAGGGTAAAGATGGCAAACTGCGTTCCCACGGTGCGCGCGCCCAGATCACCGACAATATCGGCAAAGGTTTTGAACCAGTCGACATAGTAGCGCCGCACATCGCGGTCCGGATGACCAAAATGGTTCAGCCGCCCGTAAGGCCCCGTCATCCCCGAGGTAATCCGCACACCGGTCCGCGCGCAGGCCGCCTGCATCTGCCGCGTCATCCGGCAGATCAATTGCGCAGGCCAGCTGGGATTAATGAACTCGTGCGTCAGTTGCACATCCCGCAGCTTTATATCATGCGCGATGGTATCGATCAGATCGTCAGGTTCGGCAAAGCGGTTCACAAGCGGATTGGTGTTCAGCGATAATGTGAAGGGCATGTTTCGGCCTCCTGTTCCTCGAATGTGAATGCGGGCAGGATGTAATCAGGCATCGCCCCCGCCTTGTTGCATTCGGCCTGCAGGGCGGTTTCATCCAGCCCCGCGTGGATGCCGGTGCGCACCAAAGCGGTGGCAAACCCCGCCTGTTGCCCGCCAAGGATGTCGTGGTCCGGACTGTCGCCGATACACAGCACACGGGCCGGATCAGGCCGGCCCAGCAGTGTGTGGGCGGCGTCATAGATCATCGGGTGGGGCTTGCCGATCCACATCACCGGCCCGCCCATTTGCGCATAGATTTGGGCGATCCGGCCAGTGCCAAAGGAAAACCCGCCCTTGATCGACTGGATCAGGTCAGGGTTGCTGCACAGACAGGGCGTGCCCTTTTGTGCGGCAGGCCGCAGGGCGGTTTTGAACCCGTCCAAGGTGATGTTTTCAACGTCGCATCCCGACAGGAAAACCAGATCGGCCTGATCCGGCGATGCGGCCAGCGTCACATCCAGCCCGTCCACCGCCGAAGTATCTCCGCCACGTGACACCAGCCAGACCCTGGCACCGTTGGGCAGGCTGTGACCAATTTCGCGTTGCAGATAATCAAACGCCACTTCGCCCGATGTCAGCATGGTTTCAAAACTGTCACGCGCAATACCGTGGCCCGTGATCCGGTCAATATTCACCGCCGCCCGCTTGCCGGAATTTGACAACAAAATGATGCGTTTCCCCATTGCCGCCAGCCGCGCCAGCGTTTGGGCCGCAAAGGAATAGGCCCCGCCCGCATCCAGCAACACGCCAAACTGGTCGACCAGAAAATAGTCGTATCGTTCGGCAAGCCGGTTCAGTGTTGCCGCTTTCATTTTGCCACCCCGTAACGTGCCAGCCGCGCCGCGCCATAGGCGGCCTGATTATGGGCGGGAGGTTGCATATCGGTGTTCAGATAACGGTTGCGGATGCGGCTCCAGACAGGGTTGTTCGCCCCGCCGCCAACCGTGCGCAAACAGCGCAGTTTCGGCGCGCCCAGTTCCGCAAGGCGGGCATAACCGCGGGCCTCGATGGCGGCGATGCCTTCAAGGATGCCTTGCAGGAACAAGGCGCGGTCTATGGGGGCAGGTGTCAACCGTGGGGGCAGTTCAGGGTCGGCAACAGGAAAGCGTTCGCCCGGTTTGGTCAGCGGATAGTAATCCAGCCCGCTGTCCTGCGTCGGATCAATGCGGTTTGATAGCTCCACAAGTTCGTCATTGGTAAAATGCGCAGCCAAAACATTGCCGCCGGTGTTTGACGCGCCACCGGCCAGCCATTTGCCCAGAATGTGGTGACTGTAAACACCACTGGCCGGATCAAACACCGGCACATCCGACAGGATTTTCAGCGTCAGCGTGCTGCCCAGTGCCGTTACGCCATCGCCCACCTCTTCGGCCCCCGTGGCCAAAAACGACGCGCAGCCATCCGTGGTGCCCGCCACGATCTGCACAGTTTCGGGCAGGTTAAATTCTGCGGCTATGGCAGGCAGCAGGCGGGCCACCGGCGTGCCGGGTTGCTGCACAACGGGCAACAGCGCCATATCCAGACCGGTGTTGGCCATCCAGTCGGGCCAGCCCGCAGCCACCGGATCATATCCGGTTTTCAGCGCGTTGTTGTCATCGCTGCAATAGGTGCCGCACAGGTTTCCCGCCAGCCAATCGGCCTGATGCACCACCTTATGCGGGGCAAAATCACGCTGGAATATCAGGGCCTTGGCCAATCCGCTGCTGGCCCCGTGCGCCGCACTTTCCTGCGGGGCGTGGCGGGCAATGATGTCCAGCAGTGTGACATCCTCGCAAGCATCATTATACATACGCCCCTGCGCCAGCGGGGTGCCGGATGCATCTATCGGCAACATGGTGCCCGAGGTGCCGTCAATGCAAATGGCCACCACATTTTCGCGGTCAATCTGCGCCAGAACGTCCATAAGGGCCGCATCCGTAACCTGTTTCCAGACGGCGGGGTCGCGGTGGTTGCTGCCAAAATCGGCCATCGCAAATGCGGCCTCGCCCGCGACATTGCCATCCCCGTCCATCGCGATTGCACGGGCACCCGAAGTGCCCAGATCAACCCCGATATAAAGCGGCTCAGCCATTCAGCGTGCTCCGGTACTTTTCAGCGTCCCAGTTCAATAATTCGAAATTCTGCGCGTCCGACAGGTAATTCAGATCGGCATCCGCAGGCACCCGCAACAACACATCCACCAGACAGCGGATCAGCGCATGGTTGGCCTCGGTGGCATCACGGCGCACCACAACGCCTTTGCCCGGCACGATCAGAAATGCAGGGGCAGGGGCGCCGGCCTTGATCAGTTTGGCCGCGGCCTCGTCAGGGGTTTCACCATCTTGCAAGGCGGTCGCGCCGATGCCGCAAAATATCACATGGTCGGGATAGAGGCTCCCGCCGGTAGCCTGTTTTTGCCGCGTAGGGTCCAGCGCCAACTGGTGCAGCAGCGCGTAGTCCGGCAGGGTGTAGTCGCTGCCCTTTGTCAGCGTTGCAAGCGCGGTAAGGTCGGGCGCCACACTTGCCGCCGGATCAACCCGCAACCGTTCGTGAACATCCATCATCAGGGCATGGGTTTCCCCGACAGTTTCCCCCGCCACAATGATCCCGTGATTTTGCAACACCACCACGTTGACCGGCCCCTTGGCCACGGCCGAAACCAGCCGCGCCAGATTGGCGCCCGGTTTTACATAATCGACAATGCCCCAGTTCAATCCGTCAAGCGGCGCCTGCATCAGCGCCTTGCAATCCTTGCGAACCGCATGGGCCAACGTGTGCACACAATGGGCGTGCATCACCACCTTTTGCCCGAACACCGCATGCAGGCTGGTTTCGATCGAGGGGCGCAGGCCACCCTGCACCAGCGCAAATTCCGCAGGCTGGTCGGCACGGTCCTCGCCACCAACAACCGCACGGCGCATATCCGGCAGATCAACCGCAACAAAAACATCCTTGTCCAGCGCATCGGCCAGCAAAGTCCCCGACGCCTTGATCCACATCACATCGCCATCCTTGATCGACGTATTCCCCCCAGCAGCCTGTATCAACATCCGATCAGACCCCAGTATGGATGAGGCC
>CAZIDQ010000184.1:0-5332 GCA_964538015.1 uncultured Marinosulfonomonas sp. | reverse complement strand
TGCGCCCCGTGCGGTAATCGACCTCGGTCAGCATCAGCACGGCGACGTCCTCGTTGATATGTGCCGCCACATCCTCGGGCGCAGGCGTGATCAACTGGTGCTGGCGGCCAAGCGAGCCTATCAGCCCTTCGGCCATATACAGGTCGGTCGGAAAATTGCCATTGTCGGACAGGATCACCCGCCGGTCAGGCCGCATTTCAAGGGCGGCAGCCAGCGCCTGATAGACCTTGATCGACAGGGTGTCGCCCATCACCACATGCCCCGCCTCGGCCCCGATCAGCCGGGCGATACGGTCGCCAACGCGGGTGGGTTGCTCCATCCATCCGGCGCGGTTCCAGCCGGTGATCAGCATCTCGCCCCATTCGTCCTGCATGGTCTGCCCCATCCGCGCCACGGCAGCTTTGGGCAGGGGGCCAAGTGAATTGCCGTCTAGATAGATCACCCCGTCGGGCAGGTGGAACATGGCTTTGGTGGCGGCAAAATCGGTCATTTGTGGACTCCTATTATACCTGCCGGACCTTAGGGACTATTTGCGGTCAAGCAAAGCTGCCAATCCATCAATCTGTGTCTCACTCCACACCCTGATGCCGTGGCTTTGCAACAGCGCAGCCGTGACGCCCATGCCTGCCGTGCGGCGGCCGTCAAACCGGCCCGCATAGATGTAGGAAGTGCCACAAGACGGGCTGCCATCGGTCAACACGGCGTGGCGGCAGGCGTGTTGTCGAGCCAGTGCCAATGTGGCTTGCGCGCCTGCCAGAAAGGCCCGCGTCACATCCCCGCCCGCATTGTCGAGTATCCGCGCCTTGCCAGCCAGAACCTGCTCGGCATTTGCCCCTGCCTCGATCTCGGCGGGCAAGCGCGGGGTGGGCAAGCCACCGGCCACTTCGGGGCAATGGGGGATCAGGCGGCCCTCGGTCTGCCAAAGTGCCAGATGCGGATTGGCGGATGTTTTGGCCCCGCCGTCATAGCGCACCGGATCGCCCGTTAGGCAAGCACTGATCAATATCTTGTCCATAAGAGCTGCTTAGAATAGTTTCCCCGCGTTGCCCAGCCCGCCCACAATCGCGACATTGTGTTGCGATGCGGCCAAAGCCACCTTGGCCCGCTGCCAAAACACCCCTATAACCTGCGGCCATGAAACAAATTGAACTCCCCCCCGTTTGGCTTGCCGCGTTCATTGCAATTGCTTGGGCGCAATCCACTTATTACCCGATGGGCCTGTCGTTTGGCCCTGTCTGGGCCGATCTGCTGGGCGGTATTCTGGTGGGGGGTGGCCTGTTGCTGATGCTGCTGGCGGTGGTCGAGTTTTATCGCCACAAAACCACAATCGTGCCGCGCCGCGAAAGCAGTGCCTTTGTGCAGTCGGGGATTTACCGGCGCACGCGCAATCCGATTTATCTGGGGGATATGCTGGTGTTGGCGGGGTTGATCCTGCGATGGGATGCGGTGCTGTCGCTGCCTTTGATCCCGATTTTTGTCTGGGTGATCGAGAAGCGATTTATTCAGGGCGAGGAAAAACACCTGCGCCGCAGGTATCGTGCGCAATGGGCTACATACGAACGCAAGGTACGGCGTTGGTTGTAAGCAGATATCCTGCCGCGAAGCGCTGTTTTCTTTGAAAGAAAACAGTCCGAAATCGTTATAAGATTTCGTGTCTCCGCGACAAGGTTTAGTGATCGGCTATCAGGCCGGTTCCATCATGTCATTCAGACGCTTTTCAATTTCTTCTTTGGTGCCCGGGTAGGTCGGCAAGCCCCGCGGAATCCAGCCTTTGCCGTTGCGCCCGCCTGCCATGCCTTCGGAGACATCCACCAGACCGGGGAAACCCTGCTTGTTCAGCGCGTCGAACACATAGCCCGAACGGTTACCGGTGCGGCAAATCACGGCGATGGGTTTTTCCGGAAAGGTTTTGCGCAGCTTCACCAGTGAATCGACGAAATCCTTTTGTGTCATATCCAGCGCAATCGCGCCTTCGCCAATGCCGGTTTCGGCCCATTCGGGCGGGGTGCGGATGTCGACCAGAATGATGTCGCCCGCGACCGCAGCCATATGCGCCTCGGGTGGTGTCATAGTGGCCTCGTCGGCCCGAACAGGTGTTGCATTTAGCGCAATTGCCCCGACAACAGCTGTGATCGCTCCGGTCAAAAAGACGCGGCGGCTGGATTGCAGAAAGGGGGTGGTGACTTGGCCTTGCATTTGGTCTACTCCACATTGATGATACGCCTAATGTATATGGGCGATGAGGAACGTATTGCAAATGCTGAATGTGGTGTTAAGCACAGACAAATGGTCACATTCATGTGTAGACGCGCGTGGGGATAATTAGGAGGAACTGGTTTTGAAAATCGGAACACCAAAAGAGGTTTTTGAAGGCGAGGCGCGGGTGGCAATGACCCCCGAAAGCGCGCTTCAGCTGCAAAAACTGGGGTATGACTGCCTGATCGAGGCAGGTGCAGGCAAAGCGGCGGGATTTTCCGACGCGGCCTATAAAGAGGCAGGCGTCAAGATCATCCGCGGGGCAACCAACCTGTGGAAAGAGGCCGACATCATCACCAAGGTCCGCCCCCCCACCAAAACCGAAGAGCGCCGCCTGACCAAGGGCAAGACCCTGATTTCATTCTACTTCCCCGGCCAGAACGAGGAACTGATGGAACTGGCCGCCGACAAGGGCGCGACCGTGATCGCGATGGACATGGTGCCGCGTATCAGTCGCGCACAAAAGATGGACGCGCTGTCCTCTATGGCCAATATCGCCGGTTACCGCGCGGTGATCGAGGCGGGCAACAACTTTGGCCGCTTCTTTACCGGTCAGGTGACAGCCGCTGGTAAAGTTCCCCCCGCCAAGGTGCTGGTGGTGGGTGCCGGTGTGGCCGGTTTGGCCGCGATTGGCACGGCGGTTTCGCTGGGCGCCATCGTTTATGCCTTTGATGTGCGCCCCGAAGTGGCCGAGCAGATCGAAAGCATGGGCGCCGAATTTGTGTTCCTTGAATTTGAGGACGCCCAACAGGATGGTGCGGAAACAGGCGGCTATGCAGCCCCCTCCAGCCCTGAATTTCGCGAAAAGCAGCTGGAGAAATTCCGCGAGCTGGCACCGGAAATTGACATCGTTATCACCACCGCCCTGATCCCGGGCCGTGATGCGCCCAAACTCTGGACCAAAGATATGGTGCAGATGATGAAACCCGGCTCGGTTATTATTGACCTTGCGGCGGAACGTGGCGGCAACTGTGACCTGACAGTGATGGACGAAAAGGTGGTGACCAAGAACGGCGTGACCATCATCGGCTATACCGATTTTCCCAGCCGCATGGCGACGCAATCGTCCACCCTCTATGCCAACAACATCCGCCACATGATGGATGATCTGACACCGGATAAAAACGGCAAGGTCGTGCATGACATGGAGGATGACGTGATCCGTGGCGCGACCGCGACGTTCAAGGGCAAGGTTACCTTCCCGCCGCCGCCGCCCAAGGTGCAGGCCATCGCGGTCCAGCCCAAGAAAGAGGCGCCAAAAGAACTGACCGCCGCAGAAAAACGTGCACAGGAAGTGGCCGAATTCAAGGCCGCGACCCGCAGTCAGGTTGGCCTGCTGGCCATTGGCGGATTGCTGATGCTGATCATCGGGGCCTATGCACCCGCCAGTTTCATGCAGCATTTCATCGTGTTTGCCCTGTCGTGTTTCATCGGCTTTCAGGTGATCTGGAACGTCAGCCACGCGCTGCACACGCCGCTGATGGCGGTGACAAACGCCATTTCGGGGATCGTGATCCTTGGGGCGTTGTTGCAGGTCGGGTCCAGCAATTGGCTGGTTGTGATCCTTGCAACCGTTTCGATCCTGATCGCGTCGATCAACATTGTTGGTGGTTTTCTGGTGACACGCCGGATGCTTGCCATGTTCCAGAAATCTTAAGGGGGGCGGGATCATGAGCATTGGTATCGTATCCGCAGCCTATATCGCATCGGCTGTTCTATTCATTCTGTCCCTCGGGGGGCTAAGCAATCAGGAAAGCGCCAAACGCGCGGTCTGGTATGGCATTGTCGGCATGGGGGTTGCGGTGTTTGCCACCGTTTTCGGCCCCGGTATTGGCAGCTATTTCCTTGTGATTTTGGCCATCGCGGCGGGATCTTATGCGGGCTATTATGTGGCGGGCAAGGTCGAGATGACCGAGATGCCGCAACTGGTGGCCGCACTGCACAGTTTCGTTGGTCTGGCCGCTGTTTTCATCGGCCTGAACGCCGAACTGGAACTGGGCACCGTGCAACACCTGCTGGCCTCGGGCGGCAATACCGACGATCTGGCAGGCTTTGCCAAAAAGCTGGCCCATAAGGACGCGGTGGAAATTGCCATTCTGAAGGTCGAGGTATTCCTTGGCGTGTTCATCGGTATCATCACTTTTACCGGTTCCGTCGTTGCCTTTGGCAAACTGGCGGGCAAGGTCGATGGTGGCTCGAAACAGCTGCCTGGTGGCCATATGCTGAATGCGGCGGCGCTGGCGGCCAGCATTATCCTTGGGCTGATGTATTTTGGCGGCTCGGGTATCTGGACGCTGCTGCTGATGATCCTGATTGCGGGCTTTATCGGCTGGCATCTGATCATGGGCATCGGTGGTGCCGATATGCCGGTCGTTGTGTCGATGCTGAACAGCTATTCCGGCTGGGCGGCGGCGGCGATCGGTTTCACCCTTGGCAATGATTTGCTGATCGTGACCGGTGCGCTGGTTGGCTCATCCGGTGCGATCCTGAGCTACATCATGTGCAAGGCGATGAACCGCAAATTCGTTTCGGTGATTTTGGGCGGGTTTGGCGGCACATCCGGCCCGCAAATGGCAGTCGAGGGCGAACAGGTGGCAATCGAGGCCGAGGCTGTGGCCGCGACTTTGGAAGAAGCCGACAGTGTGATCATCGTGCCGGGCTATGGTCTGGCCGTGGCGCAGGCACAGCAGGCGGTTTCGGAACTGACCAAACGTCTGCGGGACAAAGGCAAAGAGGTGCGCTTCGCCATTCACCCCGTTGCAGGGCGTCTGCCGGGCCACATGAACGTGCTGCTGGCCGAGGCCCGCGTGCCTTATGACATCGTGCTTGAGATGGACGAGATCAACGACGATTTCCCCGAAACCGATGTGGTGATCGTGATTGGCAGCAACGACATCGTCAATCCGGCCGCGCAGGACGATCCGAACAGCCCGATTGCGGGCATGCCGGTTTTGGAAGTGTGGAAGGCCAAGCAGGTGTTTGTTTCGAAACGAGGGCAGGGGACCGGTTATTCCGGTATCGAAAACCCGCTGTTCTACAAGGACAACACGCGGATGTTCTATGGCGATGCCAAGGA
>CAZIDQ010000183.1:0-5346 GCA_964538015.1 uncultured Marinosulfonomonas sp. | reverse complement strand
CGCGCATCGAACCCCTCGCGCACCAGTTCGGGGAAATTGGAGTGCAACTCGGCGTAAACCGCCTCGGACGGCAGGAACATCAGCGCCCCGTCTGCGGTTTCACCCTCCAGAATATATTTCTCGGAGATCGCCTTGATATGCGCCTTGACCGATGTGCGCATCTTTTTCGCGGCCTCATTTGCCTCCCAATCGTTGCTGGCGTTGCGCAGGGCCTCGTAGGCTTCCAGCGGGAATTTGCTGTCGATCACAATCGGGCCAGGCGGATTGGGCAGGTCAATCAGGCAATCGGCACGCTTGCCATTGGACAGGGTGAATTGCAGTTTATAGCTGTCCTTGGGCAGGGCCTTGGAAACGATATCGTTCAGCTGGATTTCCCCGAACGCCCCGCGGGTTTGCTTATTCGACAGGATGTCCTGCAGACTCAGCACGTCGCCCGACAGTTTCTCGATATTTTCCTGCGCCTTATCAATCGTCATCAACCGTTCTTGCAATTCAGTCAGGCTGCGGGTGGTTTTCACCGATGATCCGTACAGCGATTCCTGCATGTTGGCCTGCACCTCGGCCAGCCGTTGTTCCAGTGTGTTCATCAACTGCGCCTGCGCAACGGTTTGCGTTTGGCTGACCGTTTGCAAGCCACCGGCCAGTTGCGATTGCCCGTCGGTCAGCGCCTGCACCCGCTGACCCAGAAACCCCATCTGCTGCCCCAGTGGTTCGATCATTTTTACCGACCGGCCCGCGCGGCGCACCACCATGATCAGCAGGATGAACAACAGCAAAACAGCCGCCACCCCGGCTGCGGCAACATACAGCCACAGGTCGGCAAACATATCGTTCAAATCCCCAATTCCCGGCATCAGCGTCCAAACAACCTTTCGATATCTTTCAGTTTCAGTTCCACATAGGTGGGCCGCCCGTGGTTGCATTGGCCGGAATGGGGTGTCGCCTCCATTTCGCGCAACAGGGCGTTCATTTCATCGGCCTGCATCCGGCGGCCTGACCGGATCGAGCCATGACAGGCCACACTGCTCAACACCGCCTCAAGCCGTGCCTGCACCGTCAGGCTGTCGCCCAGATCGGCCAGTTCGTCCAGAATATCAAGGATCATGCCCTTGGCGTTCACATTGCCCAGAATGGCAGGCGTTTCGCGCACCGCAATCGCGCCCGCACCAAAGGGTTCAACCACCAACCCCAGCCGCGCCAGATCATCCGACATGTCCAGCAGGCGCGCCGCGTCCCCGTCGGACAGTTCCACAATCTCGGGGATCAGCAGGGCCTGCGAAGCCACGCCATTTTCGGTCATCTGCGCCTTTAGCTTTTCGTAAACCAGCCGCTCGTGTGCGGCGTGTTGATCGACAATCACCATGCCGTCTTTGGTCTGGGCAATGATGTAATTCTCATGCACCTGCGCCCGCGCAGCACCCAACGGCAGGTCAGTTGGCGCATCTTCTTCGATTGGCGCCTCGAACCGTGCGGATGGCACGGCGGCCTCGGCAAAGCCCGGCGTTTCCGGCGCGGGGGCCTGCATCTGATAGGCCGTATTCAACGCCCCCTGCGAAGGGCGGTCCATCTGGTAAACGCGCCCCGTGGGCTCCGGCCGAAACGCGCCCAAAGTGGCCCCCGCCACGGTGGTTGAGGCCCGATGCCCCGCCTCGGCCAATGCGTGACGCAGGGCCGATACGATCAGCCCCCGCGCGGTGCCCGGATCGCGGAAACGGACCTCGGATTTGGCGGGGTGGACGTTGACGTCAACGCGGTGCGGATCGCACTCCAGAAACAGCACAGCCGCCGGATGTCGGCCCCGCGACAGGAAATCAAAATAGGCCCCGCGCAGCGCACCAATCAACAGCTTGTCACGCACGGGGCGGCCATTGACGTATAGGTATTGCATCACGGCTGATCCACGCGAAAAGGTGGGCAGTGCTGCATATCCGGTCAGGGCAATCCCTTCGCGTTCGGCCTCAATCTTTAGTGCGTTTTCTGCAAATTCAGCGCCCAGCACCTGCCGCAAGCGCCCGTGCAAAGCATCAAACAGATCGCCGGTTTGCGCATCGGCACGGAAGGTCAGACGCCCCTCACCCCCACCCGACACATCGCGCAGGGTAAAGCTGACGAATGGTTCCGCCATCGCCAGCCGTTTCACCACATCGCCAATCGCCTGAACCTCGGCCCGATCAGTGCGCAGGAATTTCAGGCGCGCGGGCGTGGCGTAGAACAGATCGCGCAGTTCGACCACTGTACCGCTATTTATCGCTGCCGGTTTCACCGGCTCCATCTTGCCACCGGCCACGCGGATCATCGCACCCGCCTCACCGGCCACCCGCGAGGTGATGGTCAGACGCCCGACAGCGCCCAGCGATGGCAAAGCCTCGCCGCGAAACCCGAAGGTGTGGATGTTCAGCAGGTCCGAGCCGTCGATTTTGCTGGTGGCATGGCGCGACAGGGCCAGCGGCAGATCGTCCGCCGAAATACCATACCCATCATCCACCACACGGATCATCGTCTTGCCACCATCGGCGTAGGACACATCAATCCGCTTGGCCCCTGCATCCAGCGCATTTTCGATCAGTTCCTTCACCGCCGAGGCCGGACGTTCTACCACTTCACCCGCCGCAATGCGGTTGATTGCGGCGTCATCCAGTTGCCGGATAACAGGGCGTTTTTCGCCTATATGGGGGGTAGAAGCGGGCATGCCACAATAATTAGCATACCCGCCCCCGATTCGACCACAGGGGTTTATGGTTAACCGGATAAACCGGCACCCCGAAATCTTGCAAAGATTTCGTCCTGTTTTCTTTAAAAGAAAACAGATCCGCCCCTTATTGTGTGCTTTCCAACCCTTCCGGCTGTCCAACCACTACGAAATGCAGGTCATCAGGCCGCACCAGACGTTTGGCCACACGCGCGACATCTTTCAGAGTTACCGCGTTCACCTTTTCATTTCGGGTGGCGATGTAATCAATCGGCAAATCCTGCATCTGCATCCCGACCATGATATTCGCAATCGGCCCGTTGCCATCAAACCGCAAAGGATAAGACCCCGTCAAATAGGTCTTGGCCCCTTCCAGTTCTTCCGCTGTCACGCCATTTTCGGCCATCTTGACCCATTCGTCCCTGATCACCTGCACCGCCTGCGCAACACGATCATTGGCCGAGGCCACCCGCCCCATATACAGCGCCGCATAATCCATCGGCATCAGATAGCTGTAAACACCATAGGTCAGTCCACGCTTTTCACGCACCTCTTCCATCAGGCGCGATTGACGGCCGCTGCCACCCAGAATGGTGTTCATGATATAGGCGGCAAAGAAATCATCGTCATGGCGCTTGATCCCCTCCAGACCGAATGTCACCACAGATTGCGGCGTGTCGAATGGCACAACAGTCATCCCGCCCTTTAGCAGGAACGTCGCCTTTTCGGGCATCTTGGCCCCGACCGCAGGCAAGTCACCCAGCAAATCATCCAGAAGTTTGCCCAGTTCCGCCGGTGTGATGTCACCCACAGCGCCCACATACAAACGATCCCGCGCCATGACCGCATCCTTGGCCGCAAACAGATCGTCGCGGGTCAGTGCGGCAACGGATTCTAGCGTGCCATTGATCGAGGTCGCATAGGGATGGTCGCCAAAGGCCAGCTGATCAAAGGTGCGGCCGGAAATTTTGTTGGGGTCTGTCAATGCCGACTGAATTGCCGAAACCACCTGCGCCCGCACCCGTTCAATCGCGTCCGCATCAAAGCGTGGCTCTTGCAGGGCCGTGCGCAACAGCGCCATCGCCTCATCCCGGTTCTCGGACAGGAACTGCGCCGAAATAGACATCGCATCATCCCGAACGTCAAAGCCGAAACTGGCGGCCAGCCCTTCGACGGTTGCAGCGAAATCGCGCGCGTTCAGGTCGGCAGCACCTTCTTCCAGCAGGCCAACCATCAGATTAATAGCCCCGCGCTTGCCCTGCTCATCCAGACTGGCCCCGCCCTTGAACCGGATCTCAAGCGAGGTGAACGGGATCGAGTGTTCCTCGACCAGCCAAGCGGTGATGCCGCCCGGCGAGGTCACTTCCTGAATTTTGACTTCGGCCTGTGCGACCACAGAAAAGGTCAGCAGCGCAATAATTACCAGAAAAATCCGTTTCATTGGGAAACCTCCGCCTTGGCTGTATCTTGTGCAGCCGGATTGGTCAGCCACGCGGTGACCGCTTGGCGTTTGTCCTGCAACAGGGTCGCCGCTGCCATCACCTCTTCGGGGGTCACATCCTGCAATACCTGCGGCCATGCCTTTACATCCTCGATCATCAATCCAGATGTCAGCGCCGCACCGTAATCATTGGCCATCGCCTGCACATCGTCGCGTTGGTAAATCAGACCGGCCTTCAGCTGCATCTTGATCCGTGCGAATTGCTCGGCATCCACACCTTCTTTGATAAACTCGGCCACGGCCTTGTCCAACAGCGCTTCGCCCTCGGCCAAGGAAACGCCTTCGCTGGGGACGATCACCAGCCCGAAAGTGGTATTGTCCAGCGACATCCCGTCATAAAACGCCGATGTATAAATCGCCTTTTGAGTTTCAAACTGCAACTTGCGCCCCAGAACCGAGGTCTGCCCGTTACCGCCCAGCAATTCCGACAACATGGTCAGCGCCGCAGCCTGTTTTTGATCCCCCGCGTTGCGCTCCGGTGCCAGATAGCTGCGGATCACATAGGGTTGCGAGACACGCGGATCGACATAGGTCATCCGGCGTTCGGCCAGTTGTGGCGGCTCTTCTGTGCGGTGACGCGGCATCAACCCTTCGGTCGGAGCCAGCGGGCCGTAATGCTTTTTGGCCAGCGCCAGAACATTGGCGGGGTCCACATCACCGGCAACAACAAGAATGGCGTTGTTGGGGGCATAGTAACGACGGTAAAAAGCCAACGCATCCTCAAGTGACAGGGTTTCCATCTCGTGTTTCCAGCCGATGATCGGAGTGCCGTAAGGGTGGTTTAAATACTGCGCCGCGCGGCGTTGTTCGCCAAACAGGGCGTCGGGATTATTTTCGGTGCGCATATTGCGTTCTTCCAGAATGACATCGCGTTCGGTGGCAATATCATCGACGGACAGGCGCAAATCGCGCATCCGGTCAGCCTCCATCGTCATCATCAGTTCCAGACGATCCGCCGCAACACGTTGGTAGTAGGCGGTATAATCCTGCGAGGTGAACGCATTGTCCGAGCCACCATTGGCGGCCACAGTATCCGACAATTCGCCTGCTTCCATATCATCAGTGGCCTTGAACAGCAGGTGTTCCAAAAAATGCGCCACACCGGAAACGCCCGGTATTTCGTCCGCAGCCCCAGCCCGATACCAGACCATTTGTA
>CAZIDQ010000182.1:0-5395 GCA_964538015.1 uncultured Marinosulfonomonas sp. | reverse complement strand
ATGCCGCCGCCACGCTGCTTAAGGCGATGAACACCGATGATGACAGCTGGCCCGACGACGTGACGCAGGCGCTGAACACTCTGCCCGCCGGTCACGAATTCACAGTGCCCGATGTGCTGTTTGCCAAAATCACCGATGATCAGCGCGAAGAGTGGCAGGAAAAATTCGCGGGCAAACGGGACTAGAAAGACCCGCAACAACAAAGGATTTTCTATGTATCGCCTTCTTCCCCTGATCCTTGCGTTCCTGTTGCCCCTGACCGCCTTTGCCCAAGCCACCTCGCATGATCGCGCGCTGCGCGCCCTCACCCCGCCCGCAGGTAAACTGCTGGCAGGTACCTACACCGGCGGGCGCAGCGGCGAAGAAGACGATATCCTGCCCTCCGACCTGAACGCCTATATCCACACCACCGGACACCGCCCCGCATGGATCTATTTCTCGAATAACTGGTACCGCTCGCGCGCCTTCCCCACGGCCACCGCCAAATGGATCCGCGCCAGCGGTGCCACCCCCTATGTGCGCCTGATGCTGCGAAGTGACCCCGAACAGGACCACCGTGATCCCCTGTTCACCACCCGCGCCATCGCCAGCGGCAAATTTGACGCCGATCTTGCCAAATGGGCAAAACAAGCCGCCGCCTTCAAAACCCCGATCCTTGCCGAATGGGGCACCGAAATGAACGGCGAATGGTTCCAGTGGAACGCCCGCTGGAATGGCCGCAATAAGGGCGCCCAACGCTTTGCCGCCGCCTACCGCCACATCATCGACATTTCCCGCGCCAATGGCGCCACCAACATCGTCTGGGTGTTCCACGTCAACTGGGCCGACGGCCCGCCGCGCGCATGGAACCGGATGGAAAAATACTACCCCGGCGATGATTATATCGACTGGCTGGGTATCTCGCTCTACTCGATGCAGGCGCCTTATGAAACCGAACCCACCGCCTTTGCCGAAATCGACAGCACCATGAAACGCCTGCACCGCATGGCCCCCTCAAAACCGGTGATCATCGCCGAATTCGGCACCGATGTGCACAACCCAAATGAGCCCGCCGCCGCATGGGCAACGGCCGCCCTGAAACAGATTCTGTCAAAACGCTGGCCACAACTGATCGGCTTTAGCTGGTGGAACGAAACATGGCCCAACGGTGATGATCCGAAAAACGCCACCGACACCCGAATTCAATCCGACCCGGCCCTGACACTGGTTTTCCGCAAGGCCCTGAAACATGCGCGCGTCAAACGCTGATCTTCTTCTTTTTCCAAATACCTGCGCCGCAGGCATCCCGAGGGCCCGCATGGGTCCGAGATATAAAGCGTTGCGCAGCAACTCCGCTAAATTGACCCAAGCTGCCAGTCCGGCACAATCCCCGATGCTTTGATAAACGGCGCCACATCCAGCCCCTTAAACAGCCCGTGATCTGTCACCAGAACCGTCTTCCACCCCTGCGCCGCGCCGCCCAGAATATCGGTGTGCAGGGTGTCCCCCACCATCACCACCCGCGTTGATGGCTCGACCGGTACCCGCTGAAATACTGGCGCAAATGGCTTGCCCAAAAACGCTGGTATCACCCCCGTTTCATCGGCAATCGCATGGCCATAAAATCCGGGGTCCAGACTTAGCCCCGTTTCCCGCGGTGCCACCAGATCGGGGTTGGCAATCACCACCGGACGCGGCACCCTGTGCAACGACGCCACCAGCATCGCCTGCCGCGTGGCCGTCCACAACGCCGCCCCCAGAAACAGGAACCCGTCCACCGCATCATAATCGGCCGGATTACCCCCCAGAACCACCACCTTAAACGGCACCTCTGACGGTTTGAAATGTGCGGGCGCAATCACCCCCCAGCGCCGCACATTCTCCATCCCCGCCACATGATTCAGCGCCGCATCACGGCTGCAAATGATCTCGTCTGCGCTAAAATCAAACCCCAATCCAACAAACCGCGCCACCATCTGCGCCTTGGTGTGCGAGGCCGAGTTGCTTAGCACAAACACCCGTTTCCCCAGCGCCCGCAAATCGGCAATCCGCGCCGCGGCCCCCGCAATCGCGCCATCACCCACATTCAACACACCATAGGCGTCAAACACAAACACATCCGCTGCATCGGCAATCTCAAGCAAGCTGCCCATCCGCTGCGAGCGCGCCGCAAATCTGGCATCCGGCAAACGCCCCCGCACCTGCTCGTACCGCTCAAACGCGCCTTTTGCGTCCATATCTGGTGGCCCTTCCCGTAAAAACCCGTGCATATATCCAACCACGCCGCAATCGCCTGCACAATCCCCATTGCCCCGACTTGCCCACCTGCATTAGAATGACTGGTAACAAAACCAATAAATGAGCAGCCAAATGCCCGCAGACGACCTCCTTTCCGGCAACCAGCCGGAGAAAAGCTACGACGCCTCCTCGATCGAAGTGCTCGAGGGGCTGGAACCCGTGCGCAAACGCCCCGGCATGTATATCGGCGGCACAGATTCCCGCGCGCTGCATCATCTGGTGGCCGAGGTTCTGGACAACTCGATGGACGAAGCCGTCGCCGGACACGCCAACCGCATCGAGGTCGAGCTGCACGAGGATTACTCCGTCACCATCCGCGACAACGGCCGTGGCATCCCTGTTGATCCACACCCCAAATTCCCCGACAAATCCGCGCTTGAAGTGATCCTCTGCACCCTGCACGCAGGCGGTAAATTCTCGGGCGACAACTATGCCACCTCCGGCGGCCTGAACGGTGTTGGCTCCTCCGTGGTGAACGCCCTTTCCGACAGCATGGTGGTCGAAGTTGCCCGCAACCGCACCCTGTACCGTCAGGAATTCTCGCGCGGGCTGCCACTGGCCCCGCTGGCCGAAGTCGGCGCCGCCCCCAACCGGCGCGGCACCACCGTAACCTTCCACCCTGACCCCGAAATTTTTGGCAATCTGAAATTCAAACCGTCCCGCCTGCATGAATTGGTGCAATCCAAGGCATTCCTGTTTTCCGGCGTCGAAATCCGCTGGAAATCCGCCGTGGCCGATGGCGACATGCCACAAGAGGCAACATTCCACTACCCCGGCGGGCTGGCGGAATATCTGGGCGAAGTTCTGGGATCTGCTGCCACCTACGCCGAAACACCCTTTGCCGGCAAAGTCGATTTTCGCGAAAAGTTTGGCGAGCCCGGATCAGTCGAATGGGCCATCAACTGGACCCCTTCGCGCGATGGCTTCATCAACAGCTATTGCAACACCGTCCCCACCCGCGAGGGCGGCACGCACGAGGGCGGCTTTTGGTCCGCCCTGCTGAAAGGCATCCGCGCCTATGGCGAATTGGTGGGCAACAAAAAGGCCAGCAATATCAACCGCGACGACCTGACCACCGGCGGCTGCGCGCTGGTGTCGATTTTCATCGCCGAGCCGTCCTTCGTGGGCCAAACCAAAGACCGGCTGTCCAACGAAACCGCGCAGAAAATGGTTGAAAACGCCGTGCGCGACCATTTTGACAACTGGCTGGCCTCCGATACCAAATCCGCCGGTGCGATCCTCGACTACCTTGTGTTGCGCGCCGAAGAACGCCTGAAACGGCGCGCTGAAAAGGAAACCCAGCGCAAATCGGCCACCAAAAAGCTGCGCCTGCCCGGCAAGCTGACCGATTGCTCCAACAGTTCTCGCGAAGGCACCGAATTGTTCATCGTGGAAGGGGATTCTGCGGGGGGCTCGGCCAAAATGGCCCGCAACCGCAAGACGCAAGCATTGCTGCCCCTGCGCGGTAAAATCCTGAACGTGCTGGGCGCGGCCAGCTCGAAAATCGGCACCAACGCCGAAATCAGCGACCTGTCACAGGCGCTTGGCGTCGGGCTTGGCAGCCGGTTCAAACTTGATGATCTGCGCTATGAAAAGGTCATCATCATGACCGATGCGGACGTCGACGGCGCCCATATCGCCGCCCTGCTGATGACGTTTTTCTTCACCCAGATGCGGCCGATGATTGATGCGGGCCACCTCTATCTGGCCTGCCCGCCGCTGTTTCGCTTAACCCAAGGGGCCAAGCGGATTTACTGCATTGACGAGGCCGAGAAAAACGAATGGCTGGAAAAGGGTCTGGGCGGCAAAGGCAAGATCGACGTCTCGCGCTTCAAGGGCTTGGGCGAAATGGACGCCAAAGATTTGAAAGACACCACGATGAACCCCGAAAGCCGCACCCTGATCCGTGTGACGATGGACGAAGACATGCCCGGCGAAACCGCCGATCTGGTGGAGCGCCTGATGGGCAAAAAGCCGGAAATGCGGTTCCAGTATATTCAGGAGAACGCGCAGTTTGTGGAGGAGTTGGATGTTTGAGCGGTATTAACGAGCAAAGGGAATAATAATGTCTGAAGAATCCATTCAAGAACTATACCAAAGAATCGTAAATTTACTTGCACATTTAGATCCTAGCAGCGGGAACTTTGAACGAGCGGATATGGATGAACTTTCTATGCTAACCCAAGCATCTCAAAGTGTTCTCCCTGAAAGGTTTGTAAAAATCGTAATCAATGCTGACAAAAACTTTCCAACCTCTCACCAAAACAGAAATGAGTTGATAGAACGGTTGGAGAGGGTATTGCACGTCTCTAAGACTGTTCCAGAAACAGTATCGCCCAACAACGATTCTGCGCTTCTTCCTACATTTACTTTGCCCAAAAAAGACAAAGATAGGGTGATTAAGTTATGTAGCGATATGCGTAAAATTGTTTTCGCATCACCTGATTTTGACGAGCCTCACAAAAAAAGGCTACTGAACAGAATCGCAGCGATAGAAAAGCAAGTGCTTTCCAATGCGGGGCTATTTGATGTCATCCTAGGCGGTGTATCTGATATAGGCGAGACACTTGGAAAATTCGGCAAAGACGTTAAGCCACTTACGGATCGCATGAACGAGGTTGCTCAAATTACACGGCAAGGAACCAAAGAATACGATCAAATTCCAGCACCAGAGGAAATCAAAAGGCTTCCCAAGCCCGATGATGCAGATGAAAGCTAGGGCACAATTGAAAGAATAGCCAATTTACCCGTGCGCCTGCCGCCCACCCAAGGCTATAAGCCTCCCCCGTTGTTGTGAAAGACTGAAGCCAAAAGACATGTTCCTAACCGGCATCCCCATCGCGGCCCTCACCGCCCTCATAACCGGTCTGATCTGCCGCGCAATCGGCATGGATGCCCGCGCCGCAAAACCGGCGATCCTGCTGTCAGCCCTTGGCGGGTTCCTGCTGGGCGCGACCGTCCCCTATATGCTGCCCCATCTGCTGACGCCGTAACGGCCCGTTGCGGGTAAACGGCTGGCCTGATAATTCACGCAACAGCTTTTTAAGGATCGCCCGCCGGTAATCCTGAAAATCCGCCGCCTGCTCGACAAAACTGCCCGCGCCGGTGATCAGGTTCG
>CAZIDQ010000181.1:0-5418 GCA_964538015.1 uncultured Marinosulfonomonas sp. | reverse complement strand
TGATCAGGGATTGCGGCCATATGTCGACCATGGAAAAGCCCGATCGACTGACCGGACTTTTACAGGAATGGCTGGTTAATTAGCGGGTTCGCCGACCAGCTTATAGCCCGCATGGCAAGAGGTGCAGTTTAGCAGTAGATCACCCAGACTTCCGATCACCGCATTGGGATCTGTTTCTTCTTCGGCGGCTTTTGCCAGATCGTCAAACAGACTGTGGGTTTCAAGCCCAAGCGTTTTGAATTCCAGCGGTAGTTTTCCCATCAGGCTTGTCGGGACACCACCCAAACTGGCACTTCCTACTGATCGGGCTTTTGCGGCAAGGGATTTCATATCCCCCTCCGAGGCCGCTGTAGTTACGCCCTGAACCGCTTCTAGAAATTCGCGCATTTCACCCAGTACGATATCACGCTCGCTGTCCAGAAGGACGATTGCAGTTCGGTTATCTGTGCTGGCTGTTGTGTTGCCGCTAAGCAGGAACATTTTCGCCATTAGCAGGATGGCAGCCAATAAAACAAGGATGATTAGCCATAGGAGTTTCGGAGATTTTAGCATTGGGTTACCATTTTCTGTTGCGCGTTCCCGAATTGGTATAGGGGATTTTTCTGCCGGTCAACAAATAGTTATATAGTGATAACAATAGTAAGGAAATTACGGCATAGGTATTTTCGGCAAGAAGAAGCCATTTGTGGTCTACCCCAGCAACCGCCGTGCAATCACCTGCGCCTGAATTTCCGCGGCCCCTTCGAAGATGTTCAAGATTCGGGCATCGCACAAGATACGGCTGATCTGGTATTCCAGCGCAAAACCGTTGCCGCCGTGGATTTGCAGCGCGTTATCCGCCGCCGCCCAAGCCACCCGCGCGCCCAGCAGTTTGGCCATACCTGCCTCTAGGTCACACCGCTGGTCGTGGTCCTTTTCCCATGCAGCGAAATAGGCCATCTGGCGGGCGATCATGATTTCCACCGCCATCATCGCCAGCTTGCCCGCAACGCGCGGGAAATGGATCAGGGATTTGCCGAATTGCTTGCGGTCGTTGGCGTATTGCATCCCGACCTCCAGCGCATTTTGTGCAACGCCAATGGCGCGGGCGGCGGTCTGGATGCGGGCGGATTCAAAGGTCTGCATCAACTGCTTGAAGCCTTGCCCCTCGACCCCGCCCAACAGGTTTTCACCTTTTACCTTGAAGCCGTCGAACCCCAGTTCGTATTCCTTCATGCCGCGATAGCCCAGAACCTCGATTTCGCCGCCGCTCATGCCGTCGGTGGGGAATGGGTTTTCATCGGTGCCCGGCGTTTTTTCGGCCAGAAACATCGACAGGCCCTTATAATCTGTTGTGTCGGGATCGGTGCGGGCCAGCAATGTCATCACATGGGTGCGGGCGGCGTGAGTGATCCATGTTTTGTTGCCGGTGACGGTGTAATCATCGCCATCCTTGACCGCGCGGGTGCGAAGCGATCCCAGATCGGACCCTGTATTGGGTTCGGTAAACACGGCCGTTGGCAGGATTTCGGCGCTGGCGATCTTGGGCAGCCAGTGTTGTTTTTGCTCCTCGGTGCCGCCGCAAATAATCAGCTCCGCCGCGATTTCCGAGCGGGTGCCAAGCGACCCCACCCCGATATAGCCGCGCGACAGTTCTTCGGACACCACGCACATGGATGCCTTGGACAGGCCAAAACCGCCGTATTCCTCGGGGATGGTCAGGCCGAACACGCCCAGTTCGGCCATTTCGGTGATGATCTCCATCGGGATTAACTCGTCCTTCAGGTGCCATTCATGGGCGTTGGGCACCACGCGATCATCGGCAAAACGGCGAAACTGATCGCGGATCATTTCCAACTCGTCATCCAACCCTGTCGCGCCAAAGGTGGCGTGGCCCGCGTTTTCCTGCATCAGGGCGATCAGACCCATGCGGGCCTTGGACGTGTTCCCCTCGGCCATCAGGGTGGCAATTTCCGCTGTGTCCGGCATGGTCAGGCCGAAGTCCTTAAGGCGGGCGATTTCGCCCTGCGACATCGGGATACCGCCCGCGATTTGCGACAGGTATTCGCCAAAGGCGATCTGCAGGATCAGTTGCTCCATCCCTCCCAGTTTGCCGTCGCTGTTCAGCCGGTCGGCCCACGCAGCCATCTGGTGCAGCGCCTGCGAATAGGTCGCCAGCCACGACAGCGCGTGTGCGGCATCCTGATGCTGCTCTAGCAACGCACCCGAAACCCGCCCGTCCGTAACCACCTTTTCCCGCAGGTTTGCGGTGGCATCATCCAACAGGGATTGCACAGCTGGCAGGGTGGATTTTGCAAGGGTCAGGATGTCGGAAATGGGCATGGTTTACGTCCTTTTATCTGTCAGGATCGACATAGGCGCAAAGGTACGACTGCGCAACAAAAATACGCAAATATGGATGATTTTGAATGATAATGACGCGGCAGAGTTTTTGATGCCTTGGAAGAACGGGTAGCCTATAGAGGGGTTTGCAGCGAAAGGAAGCGGGATTTGGGCGCGATAGAGACGATATTCGGGATAACCCCGTTGTTCTTTGCGGCGGCTGTCGGGGTGACCTGTATGGCCGGATTTGTAAAGGGTGCGGTGGGGTTTGCGATGCCGATGATCATGATTTCGGCACTGGGATCATTCCTGCCGCCGGATATGGCGCTGGCGGCGTTGATCGGGCCGACATTGATGGCGAACCTCTGGCAGGCATTACGGCAAGGGATGGCACAGGCCCTGCAATCGGCGATGCGGTTTCGGCGGTTTTTACTGGTTGGTTTGGTTTTTCTGATCGGCAGCGCACAGTTGTTTCGCGTGCTGCCGGTGCAGGTGTTGTTTCTGCTGATCGGCACACCGGTGGTGCTGTTTTCCATTGCACAGTTGCTGGGCTGGCGGCCACGGTTTGCGGGTGGGCTGGCCGAAGTCGCCTTGGCCGCGGTTGCAGGATTTTCCGGTGGTTTGTCAGGTGTTTGGGGTCCGCCAACGGTGGCGTATCTGACGGCGATGGACACGCCAAAAGCCGAACATGTGCGGGTGCAGGGGGTGATCTATGCCTGCGGGGCCGTGGCGCTGTTGGTGGCACATATCCAGTCGGGTGTGGTGCGCGGAGAAACGGCACCATTGACGCTGGCGATGCTGGCGCCGGCGGCGATCGGCATGTGGATCGGGGTGCGGTTGCATGACCGGATGGATCAGGAACGGTTCCGGATGGTCACGCTGGCGGTGCTGGTTCTGGCGGGTCTAAATCTGATCCGACGCGGGATGATGTAGGGTGGGGTTTTACCCCGCCATCCGCGCCTAACTGGTATAGGCACCGATATTACACAGGTTTTTCAGATAGGTTGGCGCGTCATCTGGATGGATCACGGTGAAGGGGATGCGGTAGATCAGGGTATCCCCCTGATAGGCTTCAAACGTCCAAATGCCAGTGACCAGTTCCGATGGCTGATCAAAGGAATAGAGCTGTGCGGAAAGGCGGTTCGCCTCAATGAAGCCTTCCCAGCTTTGCTGTGTTGTGCCGGTGCCGATATGCGGAGGATGGGTGACACGAAACGTTATATCGTCCAGTTGGGTGTCCCCCGCTGCGCTGACCTTCATGCCAAAGGACAGATCGGGGATGGCGGGCACAAGGGTGCCGTGGGTCGAAAATTCGATATTGCCTGCGATGATGTTGATTTCGCCCATGTCGGTATCGGGGGCGGCGGTCGTTCCGACCACGCGGGTGTCGCACACCAGACCGTATTCAAATCCGTCAACCAGATCGGGGTTGGTGTAGATATTGTCCTCTGCCGCAGCAAAGGTTCCGGCGAAAGCAAGGGTCAAGACCAACCATAATAATGCTTTCGCCGGAGCTGTTATCATCCAATGACCACGGCTTTTACATCATCATCGACGTAATCCATGTATTGACCAAAGTTTTCGGCAAACATTTGAACCAGCTTTTGCGCCTGCGCGTCATAGGCATCTTTGTCGGTCCATGTATTGCGCGGGTTCAGCAGGGCGTTGTCAACGTCATGCACATCAACAGGCACATCAAAGCCAAAGTTCGGATCCTTACGGAATTCCGCGCCATTCAATGATCCGTCCAGCGCCGCTGTCAGCAACCCGCGGGTTGCCTTGATCGGCATCCGTTTGCCGGTGCCATAGGCCCCGCCGGTCCAGCCGGTGTTGACCAGCCAGCAAGTGGCGTCGTGATGGGCGATCTTATCGCGCAGCAGGTTACCATAGGCTTCGGGACGGCGCGGCATGAAAGGGGCGCCAAAACAGGTGGAAAAGGTTGGTTCAGGCTCTGTCACGCCGCGCTCTGTGCCCGCGACCTTTGCGGTGAACCCAGACAGGAAGTGATACATTGCTTGCGCCGGAGTCAGGCGGGCAATTGGGGGCAGAACGCCAAATGAATCACAAGTCAGCATGATGATGTTTTTCGGGTGCCCGCCAATCGCCGTATCCGAGGCATTCGAGATATAGTGTAACGGATAGGCACACCGCATGTTGGCGGTCAGGCTGTCGTCGGTGAAATCCAGTTCACGGGTTTCCTCGTCATACACCATGTTTTCAATGATGGTGCCGAATTTGGTCGTGGTGGCATAGATTTCCGGCTCTGCTTCTTTCGACAGGTTGATGGTTTTGGCGTAGCAGCCGCCCTCGAAGTTGAAGATACCGTTTTCCGACCAGCCGTGTTCGTCATCACCAATCAGGGTGCGGGACGGATCGGCCGACAGGGTGGTTTTACCGGTGCCCGACAGACCAAAGAACACAGCCGCATCATCGGGGTTGCCGATGGCGTGGTTGGCAGAACAATGCATCGCCATGATGCCATTGCCCGGCAGGATATAATTCATCAGGGTGAACACACCCTTTTTGATTTCACCGGCGTATTCGGTGTTGCCGACAAGGATCAGTTTTTTGTCAAAGTTCAGCGCAATCACCGTTTCGGTGCGACAGCCGTGGCGGGATGGATCTGCCTTGAAGCTGGGGCAGTTGATGATGGTGAACTCGGCCTCGAATGTGTCCAGCGCGGCGCGGTCAGGACGGCGCAGCATGGTGCGTGCGAACTGGCTGTGCCATGCGAATTCGGTGATCACGCGCACGTCCAGATGGTTGCCCGCATCGGCGCCACCAATCAGATCCTGCACAAAATAGTCGCGTCCCTTCATGTGTTCCAGCATATCGACGTGCAGCTGGTCAAACGCGGCGGCGTCCATCGGCTGATTGTTTTCCCACCAGATGCTGTCTTCGACCAAAGGGGTGCGGACCACGAATTTGTCCATGGGAGAACGACCGGTATATTGGCCGGTGCTGACAAGCATGGTGCCGCCATTGCCAATGCGCCCTTCGGACCGCAATACGGCCTGTTCCATCAGGTCGGGTTCCAAAAGGTTGTAATATACGTTGCCCAGACCGGTGATCCCTTGATCTTCCAGTCGTTTGGCG
>CAZIDQ010000180.1:0-5447 GCA_964538015.1 uncultured Marinosulfonomonas sp. | reverse complement strand
CGCGCGGTGCAGGGGTTGCGCACGGCGGCGGGCGGCAAGGTGGTGCATATCGCCACCCTGCCCAGCATCGCGCAATTGTGGTTGTCGCCACGCTTGCCTATGATCCGGCGGGCACTGCCGGAAGTAACGGTTTCGATAACCGCGATGGAGACCCCGCCGAACCTGTTGCGTGATACTTTTGATGTGGGGGTATTCTATAGCGATGCGGCGGCTGGTCCTTTGGTGATGCCGATCGAAGTAGACGAAATATTCCCGGTCTGTGCGCCGGAGCTGGCGGCGGGTTTGCGTGTGCCCGATGATCTGGCCAATGTGCCGCTGATTGGCGACAGCACCTGGGCGCAGGATTGGGACATTTGGCTGGGGCAATCGGGTGCTGCGGGGCAGGGGGCGACCTATTCGCTATACTCGCTGGCGGTTGCCGAGGCAGTGCAGGGTGCGGGGGTCTTGATCGGGCACAAGGCGCTGGTCGCGGCGCATTTGCAGGCGGGCAGTCTGGTGGAGCCGTTCGGTAAACGAGTGGCTTTGGGGCGGTCACTGTCCTTGCTATTACCACAGCAGTTGCAGGGGGACGGGGCGGTGGCGCAGATATGCCGGATGCTGTTGCAAGGGTAAGGAATAACCCACTGTGCGGGCGGCGGGGCTGTGTTAGGGTGCCGCATGTTTAGGTCAATGATCGCCAGCGCAATTGCCGCGCTATGGATGGGGTTGCCAGCGTTTGCGGCAAGCGATTATCCGTTGCTAAAAGACAACCCGTCGTCCGAGCATTACACGCTGGTGCGGGTGAATGAGTACTGGTCGCCGGCCAATATCACCTACAGCCCCGCCGGAAATTTCTTTGTTCTGAACAGTCTGAAGGTCAGCAAGATCGACGCGCTGGGCAACAAGGTGTTTTCGCTAAAGAACAGCGAAACTACGCGGCTTCTGCCGTTTACCTATTATATCGCAACGCCCAAGGGGCTGTATAACCTGTCTAGGCAGCGCCCGAAACTGGAGCGGTTTGAACAGGTGGTGAATGGCAGCAAGACCCGCACACTGACGGAAAAGTCCTTTCACGAAATCTATGGGCAGGCCTATGCGGATGCGGATATCGTGGTCTATGACGAACCCAATTTCGAGGAAGGCATAGACAAATACCGCGCCTATATGTGGATCAAGGGCGGTTGGGTTTTGTTCTATCTGTCTTTCGATGCAATCACGCTGGATTCAGATTATGATTTGGGGGTTACGGTTCAGGAATACCCTGCCAAATTCAATCGCACCCTGCTGCTAAGGGATGTGCAGACCAAAACCTATTCTGCCGGAAATTTCGATCTGGCCGGTGATAATCCGCGTTTGATGGCGCTGCTGCCCGAACGCAAGATGCGCTATCCGGCGCGGGGCAAGCTAAAGTTGCTGCACTTTAGCAAAGATCGGGTGGATGAAACCTATCGCGGGGTGCCGGTGGTGTTTACCGGCATGGCAAAACACCGGTTGCGGATTGGCAAAGAAGATCTGTTTTTCCGTGAAATAGCCCTAAAGGCTTTGCGGCACAAACTGGATACGCAACTGCATTGGTATGTGGTGCCTACGCCCTATCAGGACAAGACGCAGGTCGGGTTTCTGGAGTTTGTGCCGATCTCGAATATGACCAGCGAGGGCAGCGGCGGGGTTTATGTGCTGCGGCGCAAATAACCCTTAGAGCAAATCCAATCTAACCGAATTCAACCAGCACCCCGAACGCATTTGCTTATGCAAACGCTGCCTCGGGTTGCCGGTTGAATACATATTTCCAATTGGATTGGATGCGCTCTAGGTAAACGCCGCTTCCAACGCGATTTCCACCATGTCGCCAAAGGTTTTCTCACGCTGATCTGAAGGCAGGGCCTCGTGGGTGATCAGGTGGTCGGAAACCGTCAGCACCGCCAACGCGCGGCGCTTGTGGCGGGCGGCAAGGTTGTAAAGTTCGGCGGCTTCCATCTCTACCCCAAGGATACCGTGGCGCATCATCTGTTCGGTCAGGTCAGGGCGTTCGTCATAAAACACATCTGACGAATAGATGCCGCCCACATGGGTGCCCACATCGCGTTTGCGTGACGCGGTAACAGCGGCTTCCAGCAGGGAATAATCGGCGCAGGGGGCAAAGTTGATTTCCTTGAATATCCCGCGCGACGGGGTGGATAGCGATGTGGCCGTCATGGCGATGATCACATCGCGCACTTTGACGTCTTCCTGCATCGCCCCGCAAGACCCGATGCGGATCAGGGTTTGCGCGTTATATTCGGTCATCAATTCGTTGGCATAGATCGACAGCGACGGCATGCCCATGCCCGACCCCTGAATGGTCACGCGGTTGCCGTTCCATGTGCCGGTAAAGCCCAGCATGCCGCGCACTTCGTTGACGCATTTGGCGTCCTTCAAAAAGGTTTCAGCAGCCCATTTCGCGCGATAGGGATCGCCGGGCATCAAAACGGTTTCGGCAATGTCTTCTGGTTTGGCGCCAATATGGACAGTCATGGGGGAACCTTTCTTTTATTTGTTTTTGCCAGCCTATCGCGGGGAGATGGCGCGGGAAAGCCAAAAACAACAAACCCCCGAGGCAGGGCCACGGGGGTCATATTGCGGCAGCCGAAGCCACCATATTCGTATGTCACTTCCGAAAAGGGTCTGCCTTACAGCATACCTTCGCGTTGTGCTTTTTTACGAGCGAGCTTGCGCGCACGACGGATTGCTTCCGCTTTCTGGCGTGCTTTCTTCTCGGACGGTTTTTCGTAAGCCTGACGAAGCTTCATTTCACGAAAGACACCTTCGCGTTGCAGCTTCTTCTTCAGGGCACGAAGCGCCTGATCGACATTGTTATCACGAACACTGACCTGCATGTGGTTGTCACCACCTTTCTAGGTTAAAGTTGCAAAAGTTGCAGGAACTGGCCCTATAGCAAGCAATATACACTCTGTCCAGTTAGGAGATTCGGATATGCCCCACAACACCCCCCCCAAAGACGCGCTGCTGGATGCGATCCTGCCTCATGTGGCGTTTGATGGTTGGTCCGATGCCAGCTTCAAGGCGGCTGTGGCGGATGTTGGGATTGATCCGGTCGTGGCGCATGCAGTGTGCCCGCGCGGGGCGATTGATCTGGCGGTGGCATATCACAAGCGCGGCGATGACTTGATGCTGGAACGGTATGCGGCGACCGATCTGTCGGCGATGCGCTATAGCGATAAAATTGCGGCACTGGTGCGGATGCGGATCGAGGTGGTCGAGGACCGCGAGGTGGTGCGCAAGGCGTCGGTTTTGTTTGCCCTGCCGAAATACGCAACCGAAGGGGCGCGACTGATCTGGGAAACCTGTGATGTGATTTGGAACACGCTGGGGGATACCTCGGATGATATCAATTGGTATACGAAAAGGGCTACGTTATCAGGGGTTTACGGGTCTTGCGTGCTGTATTGGCTAGGGGATGAATCCGAGGGCAGCGTCGAGACTTGGGAATTTCTGGACCGCCGGATTGGTGACGTGATGCAGATTGAAAAGATCAAGGCGGGGGTGCGGGACAATCCGGTTTTGAAAGGGCTGTTTGCCGTGCCGATGTGGGCCATGAGCCACGTCAAGGCGCCCCGCCACAAACCGGCGCGACAAACGGATACGAACGGTGGGGCTGGAAAATGAGCCTGCCTGATGTGATGCGCGCGGTCGAGATTTCTGCACCCGGTGGCCCCGAGGTTTTGCACCTGTGCGAACGTCCCGTGCCGCAACCGGCTTATGGCGAAATTCTGATCCGGCTGGACTATGCCGGTGTGAACCGCCCTGACGCGTTACAGCGGGCAGGGCTTTATGCCCCACCCCCGACGGCCAGCGACCTGCCGGGGCTGGAAGGGGCGGGCGTTGTGGTGGCGCTGGGCGCTGGCGTGACCGAATGGGCGGTGGGCGATTCGGTGTGTGCGTTGTTGCCCGGCGGGGGCTATGCTGACTATGTAACCTGTCCGGCCAAACACGCGCTACCGGTGCCCGCGGGCATGGATATGAAACAGGCGGCCTGCCTGCCGGAAACCGTTTTCACCGTCTGGTCCAACGTGTTCATGCGCGGCGGATTGCAGGCGGGCGAGCGGTTCTTGGTGCATGGCGGCTCCAGCGGAATAGGTACAACGGCGATCCAGTTGGCCAATGCATTCGGCGCGCGGGTATTCACCACGGCGGGGTCCGAGGCAAAATGCGAGGTTTGCCGTGAACTGGGCGCCGAAGTGGCCATGAATTACCGCGAGGCGGACTTTGTAGAGGTGCTGCGCGGTGCGGGCGGGGCGAACCTGATCCTTGATATGGTAGGCGGCGATTATATCCCGCGCAACATCAAGGCGCTGGCGGACGAGGGGCGATTGGTGCAAATCGCGTTCCTGCAAGGGCCGAAGGTAGAGTTGAACTTTGCCCAGATCATGATGCGGCGGCTGGTGGTGACGGGCAGCACGCTTCGACCCCAAAGCGATTTGGCCAAGGCGCGGATTGCCGATCAGTTGCGCGAAAAGGTTTGGCCATTGCTTGACGCCGGAACCATTGCGCCGGTGATGGACAGCGAATTTGCACTGGAAGATGCCGCCAAGGCGCACACGCGGATCGAGGATGGCGACCATATCGGCAAGATCGTGTTGCGCCTGCGATAGGCCTAAAGAAAAAGCGGCGCCCGTTATGGACGCCGCTTATCGCGACTATTCAAATTGCGTGAATATCAGGTTTTTCTAGTCACCTTGCGGCTGCCGAATAATCCGCCAAGCGCAAGCGCAAGCAGACCAAAGGAGGCAGGGATCGGGACAGGCGATGGTGCTTCGGTGATTGCCAGACGGAAATCGCCGCCAAGGCAGAACGCGGTTTGGCAGTTGCCGTAGTTCTGGTTGTCACCCCAAAGACTGATATGCGAGGCATAATCAACGCCGTTGGCTTCTTCATTGTGCCACATGTCGCGGAACAGGAAGTTCTGAACACCGTCGGCAACGCCGGAAACGCCGGAGAATGCAAAATCGACATATCCCCACAGCGCATCATATCCCAACACGCTGTCGGCGCGAATGGATGTAGCAGTGCTAAGAGTCCCCGAGGCGGTGACAGTGCCGCCACCAATCATATTCATTGTGAACGCGAGAATTCCGGTGTCGGAATCCCATGTACCACCGGCCATAACGCCGCTTGGATTGGCAACATAGGTCCCACCCATCTGTCCGCCGGCCTGATCATGGAAGCCGGACGACCCAAAACCGTTGGCGCCACCATTCAGCGTATCGGTGATGTCGTAGATTGTTGCGTTTGCCGCTGACACTGACATTATTGCGGCGGTAGATAATGCGATTAGACTTATGCGCATAAGAAAGTTTCCTTTATATAAAATATATTCCAATGGATCGATTATGACTTTTTCGCGACACATTGAAAGGAAAACAGCCTATTTTCTTTGCGATTGCACCTTATGGGCGAGGGATTCAAGA
>CAZIDQ010000179.1:0-5457 GCA_964538015.1 uncultured Marinosulfonomonas sp. | reverse complement strand
GACACCAGCCCGCAGCAATGGGACGTGATCGAACGGCTGGCGCAGGAGTTCACCTCGGGCGAGGGGGCGATGCCCGACAGGGTGCGCACGATTTTCGTGGTCGGGGATCGCAAACAGTCGATCTATTCCTTTCAGGGGGCCGACCCCGAGGAATTCGAGCGGATGAAGCTGGAGTTTCAGGATCGCCTTAAGGCCGCAAATCTGCCGTTCCAGTCGTTGCAACTGGAATATTCCTTTCGCTCGGCCGAACCGATCATGCGGCTAGTGGATTGCACCCTTCAGGATCACGCCGATCAGGGGTTGGGCGACAGTATCAAGCACCTTGCGTTCAAAACTGACATGCCCGGACGGGTGGACCTGTGGCCGATCATCCCGAAAACCGAAGCGCCCGAGCAAAAGGAATGGCATGATCCGACCGACAAGATTGCCAAGAACCACGAAACCATTTTGCTGGCCAACCGGATCGCCGACAGGATTGCAGAAATGTGCAATGGCGCGGTGATTCCGCAAGAGGTGGACAACACCGGCACCTACAAAATACGCCCCGTGACTGAAGGTGATTTCCTGATTTTGGTGCAGCGCCGATCCGCCCTGTTTCACGAAATCATCCGCGCCTGCAAATCCCGCGATCTTGCGATTGCCGGTGCGGACCGTCTGAAAATCGGCGGGGAATTGGCGGTCAAGGATCTGACCGCGCTATTGGCGTTTCTAGCCACGCCCGAGGATGATCTGTCGCTGGCCGCTGCCCTGCGCTCGCCCTTGTTTGGCTGGAGCGAACAGGACCTGTTCGATCTAGCGCATAAGCGGCCCGTAAAAACCTTCCTCTGGTCGGCTTTGCGCAATGTTAGAGACACATATCCCGATACATTGGCCATGCTGGACGCCCTGCGCAAGGACGCCGATTTCCTGCGGCCCTATGAACTTCTGGAACGTATCCTGACCCGTTTTCATGGGCGCAAAAGCCTGTTGGCGCGGTTGGGGGACGAGGCCGAGGATGGCATTGATGCCCTGCTGAATCAGGCGATGAATTACGAGCGGATGGATGTGCCGAGCCTGACGGGGTTCATCACCTGGCTGCAGGCCGAAGAGGTCGAGATCAAGCGCCAGATGGACGGCGAAAGCGACCGGATCAGGGTGATGACGGTGCATGGCGCCAAGGGGCTGGAAGCGCCGATTGTGATTTTGCCCGATACCGTTGGCCGTGGCAGCCCGCCACGGGATGAACTGTATCTGACCGACAGCAGTGATGTAATGTGGAAGGTCAAAGCGGATGCCAGCCCCAAGGTGATGAACACCGCGCGGGACCGGTTGAAGCTGTCGCAGGAACAGGAACGCTTGCGGCTACTTTATGTTGCAATGACGCGGGCGGAAAAATGGCTGATTGTTTGCGGTGCGGGGGATCCGGGGAAAGAAGGCAAAAGCTGGCATGCGATGATCGAGGCGGGGATGAAAACCGCCGGGGCTGTGCCGCATGGGGATTGGCTGCGGCTGGAATATGGCGATTGGGGCGGGGAGGTTAAGGCCAACAAGCCGGATGATAAACCTGACGTCACCTTGCCGGATTGGGTCAAAACGGATGCCGAAATCCCCGACCGGCCCGCGCAAACGATGTCGCCATCACAACTGGGCGGGGCCAAGGTTTTAGCGGGCGATGGCGACGGGTTAAGCGAGGATGCGGCCAAGCAACGGGGCAGCGATATTCACCTGTTGCTGGAGCATCTTTCCGCCCATCCGCAAGCCGAATGGCCAGATATTGCCACCATGCTGTTGCCTGATGCCACGCCTGATGTTCTGGCCGAAGTCACCGCCCTTCTGACCAAACCCGATCTGGCCTTTCTGTTTGACGACAGCACACTGGCCGAGGTGTCGGTCACTGCCAACCTGCCCGATCTGGGCGGCAAACGGATACATGGTGAAATTGACCGGCTGATTATTTCGCCTGAAAAAATTCTGGCAGTCGATTTCAAATCCAACGCCATTATACCCGAAAATCCGGCCGATATTCCGGACGGATTATTGCGCCAAATGGGGGCCTATCAGGCGGCGTTAGGGATGGTTTATCCCGACCAAAAAATCGAAACCGCTATCCTGTGGACCCGCACCGGAACCCTTATGTATCTGGAACAAATGGCCGTTACTGCGGCATTGCGCGCCACCACGATACCTTGACGGGCAAGAGGTGGCTGCATAGGTTCAGCCCAACGCATACGCCATAGGAGAAAAAACATGGCCACAACAGCAGTAACAGACGCAACATTTGACGCCGAAGTCCTTAAATCCGACCTGCCGGTCGTGGTGGATTTCTGGGCCGAATGGTGCGGCCCTTGCAAAATGATCGGCCCTTCGCTGGAAGAGCTGTCCGAGGAAATTGGCGACAAGGTGAAGATCGTTAAGATTAATGTCGACGAAAATCCCAGCACCCCCGCGCAAATGGGCGTGCGCGGTATTCCTTCGATGTTCCTGTTCAAGGACGGTCAGGTCGTGGCCAACAAAGTCGGTGCCGCACCCAAGGCAGCGTTGCAAAGCTGGATCGAAGAATCCATCTAAACCTCGTTAAACAGGGGGTGCTCATGGCGCCCCCTGTTTAAATATCCCAGCCACCACGCCGAAACGCAGAGAGAATTTTCTGCGGGGCGGTGTTACTGGATGCATCAATCGACATCTGCTTTAGCATCCAGTACAGATATTTGTCATATTCCGGCGCAGTCGATTTGATCTGATCAAAAGCATATTCCGCATTACCTCCCCACAGATTTATCGCGATATGATGAAAATCAATCTGCCCGAATAACAGCGCCGGTTTATGTAAAAAATACCCTGAAAAAGCCACCGATGAGTTCTGGGTCACAACATAATCACACCCCGTCAACAACTTCTCGCTACCAGCTGTTACATATGAAAATCGACTGTTCTGTTTTGTAATACGGTCCAGTTCTGCCGTCTCTTCGGTGGTGTAGGTTTCCGAGGGATGGAGGCTCGCAATCACCGGTTTGTCTTTGCAATAATTGAGCGTTGTTTCTATCATTTCGATGGGGGACATGGATTGAAAGCTGCGCTGATATAAAAGACGCCCCTGTAACGGGATCAAAATATATCCATCATTCCTGATTGTAATATCTTTCCCAAACAATTGCTTTCTGTAAGCGTCGGCAAATTTCTGCGCCTTGCTGGCATCAACGCTGTCGGGGTTAAATGCCGCCTTTGCGGTATGCCATTCCCATCTTTTATCGGTATTTTCAATTTGCCAGAACGGGTAAAGATACACACGTCTGAAACTCAATGCCCGATCGAAATACGGGTCCTCCATTTGAAACAGGGAATAGCCATTGCGCGATGCCGATTTTAGCAACTCGGCCTCTGTTTTCTGGCAATATTCAACAGAGAAACCCTTGCCGGATACAGCTTCTATGATCCTGTTAAAAAAGCGGTTATTGCCGTTTCGGGCCCCGCGTAACCAGCTCTTTTCAACATATATTCTAAGTTTTCGAGCTGTTTTCATAGGCAAAAATATGAAGGATAAGCCCCCCGCAAACAAGAGAGAACTTGTAGTGTATTCTTTGCATGTTCATATAGGATGCAAGCAAAGGAGGCGCATTATGTCAGGTGATCAATTCCCCGGTTGGCACGGCACCACGATTATCGGTGTCAAAAAGGATGGCGAAGTTGTTATCGCCGGTGACGGGCAGGTCAGTATTGGCCAAACCGTAATGAAGGGAACCGCCAAAAAGGTGCGGCGCCTTACGCCCGGCGGGTTTGACGTGGTGGCCGGTTTTGCCGGATCAACCGCCGATGCCTTTACCCTGCTGGAACGGCTTGAGGCCAAACTTGAGGCGACGCCAGGACAGTTGGCGCGGGCTTCGGTTGAATTGGCCAAGGACTGGCGCACCGACAAGTATTTGCAAAAGCTGGAAGCGATGCTGATCGTATCCGACGGCAAGGAAATTTTCGTGATTACCGGCGCGGGTGACGTGCTGGAACCCGAATTCGACGTGACCGCGATTGGATCGGGCGGGAATTATGCGCTGGCGGCGGCGCGGGCCTTAATGGACACCGATCTACCCGCCGAAGAAATTGCCCGCAAGGCTATGGCGATTGCTGCCGATATTTGCGTTTACACCAACGGTAATCTGACAATCGAGAAGATCAAAGCATGACTGACCTGACCCCCCGCGAAATCGTATCCGAACTGGACCGTTTTATCATTGGCCAAAATGACGCCAAACGCGCCGTGGCTGTGGCCCTGCGCAACCGTTGGCGGCGCAAACAATTGGGCGATGATCTGCGTGACGAGGTCTATCCGAAAAACATTCTGATGATCGGGCCGACCGGTGTGGGCAAAACCGAAATCAGCCGCCGTTTGGCGAAACTGGCTCACGCGCCGTTTATCAAGGTCGAAGCAACCAAGTTTACCGAGGTTGGCTATGTTGGCCGCGACGTGGAACAGATCATCCGCGATCTGGTGGATTCTGCCATCGCCATGACCCGCGAAACCATGCGCGAAGAGGTAAAGGCAAACGCCCGCGAGGCCGCCGAGGAACGGGTGATCGAAGCCATCGCCGGTGAAGGCGCCCGCGACGCCACCCGCGAGATGTTTCGCAAGAAACTGAAATCGGGTGAACTGGACAATACCGTGATCGAACTGGAGGTTGCCGATACATCCAACCCGATGCCAATGTTCGACATTCCGGGCCAACCGGGCCAAAGCATGGGTATGATGAACCTTGGCGATATTTTCGGCAAAGCCATGGGCGGGCGTACAACGCGGCGCAAAATGACGGTCGCCGAAAGCTATGAATTGCTGGTGGGTGAAGAGGCTGACAAACTTCTGGATGATGAAATTGTCACCCGCAAGGCGCTAAGTGAAGTGCAGGAAAACGGTATCGTATTTCTAGACGAAATTGACAAAGTTTGCGCGCGCAAAAACGCCGGTGGTGCCGATGTTTCCCGTGAAGGCGTGCAGCGCGATTTGTTGCCATTGATCGAGGGCACAACGGTTTCCACCAAACACGGCCCCGTCAAAACCGACCATATCCTGTTCATCGCCTCGGGCGCATTTCATGTTGCCAAGCCGTCCGATCTGCTGCCCGAACTTCAGGGGCGTTTGCCGATCCGTGTTGAGTTACGCGCCCTGACCGAAGAGGATTTCGTGCGCATCCTGACCGAAACCGACAACGCCCTGACCCGCCAGTATACCGCGCTGATGGCGACCGAAGAGGTGACCGTTGAATTCACCAAAAACGGCATTGCCGCGCTGGCGAAAATTGCGGCCGAGGTGAACCAGTCGATTGAAAATATCGGCGCACGGCGGTTGTATACAGTGATCGAAAGGGTGTTCGAAGAACTGTCATTCACAGCCCCCGACAGGGCGGGTGAGGCAATCAAGGTCAATGCAGATTTCGTTGAAAAGAATTTGGGCGAGCTTTCGCGTTCAATGGACGTCAGCCGCTATGTGCTTTA
>CAZIDQ010000178.1:0-5471 GCA_964538015.1 uncultured Marinosulfonomonas sp. | reverse complement strand
TGGATGGCAAGATCGAGATCGACCCGATGATCACCCACACGATGGGGCTTGAGGACATCAACAAAGGGTTTGATCTGATGCATTCTGGCGAGAGCATTCGCGGGGTGGTGATTTATTGAAACCAAGGCAATCCCCCGCCCGTCATTTTGCAAAAATGACAGCGCCCGACCGCCCCATGGCGGGCGCTTGGCGAGGGTGCCGTTTGGCAATCGGTTTCACGTTATTCACAAGGTCTGCAAAGACGAAACTTCAGCACCATGCGCCCACCCGGTCGGGCGCTATCATTTTTGCGCATGACTGTGTTGCGTGAACAATCAACAGTATAGGTATGTGATGAAAACCATCTCGGAAAACACCTGTTTCGGCGGCACCCAAGGCGTCTATAGCCACACGTCCAAGGTCTGCAATTGCGATATGACCTTTGCCGTCTACCTGCCGCCGCAAGCCAAATCCGGCCCCGTGCCGGTGCTGTGGTATCTGTCCGGCCTGACCTGCACCCATGAAAACGCGATGACCAAGGCGGCACTGCAGGAACACGCGGCGCGGCGGGGGATGGCGGTGATTTATCCTGACACCAGCCCGCGTGGCGAAGGTGTTGCGGATGACGAGGATTACGCGCTGGGGCAGGGTGCGGGGTTCTATGTGAACGCGACACAGGCCCCTTGGGCGGCTCATTTCCAGATGTATGATTATGTGCTGAAGGAACTGCGCAATCTGGTGATGGAAAAATTCCCGCTGGCCGACAGCCACGGCATCACCGGCCATTCAATGGGTGGCCACGGTGCGCTGACTTTGGCGCTAAACAACCCCGATAAATTTGCCTCGGTTTCGGCTTTTGCACCCATCGCCAATCCCACGGCGTCCGACTGGGGCAGAGTGCAACTAGCGGCCTATTTAGGCGAAGGTGAAACAGCATGGCAGGCCCATGATGCAACGGTTTTGGTCAATGACAAAGGCTGGCCGCGCGATGTGCTGATTGACCAAGGTACATCCGACCAGTTTCTGGAATTGCTAAAGCCCGAGGCACTGTCGGCGGCCCTTGCTTTGGCGCGTATCCCCAGCGTGTTCCGGATGCAATCGGGCTATGATCACAGCTATTACTTTGTCTCGACGTTTGCGGCGGATCACGTGGGTTGGCACGCGGATCGGGTGGGGTAGGCATACGCCGTTCACATTTCGGGCAGATCGAAAAGGCAAGACAGGGCAGGTGCCCTGTTTTGTTGTTTTTACAGTGAAAAATACATTCAAAATCTTGCAGAATTACGACTAAGGCCCAGTTGCCCAAAAGCGGCGCCTCCTTCTTAATAAGAGTCTGAATAGAAAAATCCGGCTGCTGAACGGGCGTATTCATACGTTCGCGGACATCAAGGAAACCGGGGTGTAATCCAGCATCAAACGACAGCAGCGGGAACCGGATCTGGATGAACAAGGAGGAAAGAATGAAACGATTTCTTACGGGCGCTGCGTTACTGCTGCTATCGGGCAGCCTGACGGCAAGCGCTAATGAATCTGTATTGGAGGCCACCGGAAACCCGGCGCAATGGGCGATCCAAACCGGCGACTATGCCAACACGCGATTCTCGCAACTGGATCAGATCAATGCTGGCAACGTAGGCGACATGCAGGTTGCATGGACCTTTTCGACCGGCGTGCTGCGCGGACACGAGGGCTCGCCGCTGGTGATTGGTGATGTGATGTATGTACATGCGCCATTCCCAAATACAGTCTTTGCACTGGACTTGAACAATGATGGGAAAATCCTGTGGAAGTATGAACCAAAACAGGATCCAAACGTTATTCCGGTGATGTGCTGTGACACAGTGAACCGCGGGCTGGCCTATGCCGATGGCAAGATATTCCTGCATCAGGCGGATACCACTGTTGTTGCGCTGGATGCCAACAGCGGCGAAGTTGTCTGGTCTGTGAAAAACGGTGACCCCAGCAAAGGCGAGACCAACACAGCCACAGTTATGCCGGTAAAAGACAAGCTGATTGTCGGTATTTCCGGTGGTGAATTCGGTGTGCGTGGCTCTGTTACGGCCTATAATATCGCGGATGGGTCACTTGCATGGCGGGCCTATTCAATGGGGCCTGATAGCGACATTCTGGTTGATCCAGAAAATACAACCCATCTGGGCAAACCGATCGGCACTGATTCCGGCCTGAATACATGGGAAGGCGATCAGTGGAAGATCGGCGGCGGCACCACTTGGGGCTGGTATTCCTATGACCCCGAGTTGAACCTGATCTATTACGGTTCCGGCAACCCGTCGACATGGAATCCGGGGCAGCGCCCGGGTGATAACCGCTGGTCGATGACCATCATGGCACGCGACGCCGATACCGGCATTGCCAAATGGTTCTACCAGATGACCCCGCATGATGAGTGGGACTATGACGGCATCAACGAAATGATCCTGACAGATCAGGAAATCAACGGCGAGATGCGCAAGGTTGTAACCCATTTTGACCGCAATGGTTTTGGTTACACGCTTGACCGGGTCACTGGTGAATTGTTGGTGGCGGAACTGTTCGACCCTGCTGTGAACTGGACAACGGGTGTTGATATGGATCCAGACTCGGATACATATGGTCGCCCTGCTGTTGTTTCAGCCATGTCGACCGAACAGAATGGCGAAGACGTAAATTCGGTTGGAGTATGTCCGGCTGCACTGGGTTCGAAAGATCAGCAACCTGCGGCTTACTCTCCTAAGACCGAGTTGTTCTATGTGCCGACCAACCACGTTTGCATGGACTATGAGCCTTTCCATGTTTCCTACACGGCGGGTCAGCCGTACATTGGTGCCACACTGACGATGTATCCGCCCGAAGGTGAAACCAATATGGGGAATTTCATCGCCTGGGACGGCAAAACCGGCTCGATCAAATGGTCCTTGCCTGAACAGTTCTCGGTCTGGTCCGGTGCGCTGGCAACGGCAGGCGATGTGGTGTTCTACGGCACGCTCGAAGGTTATCTGAAAGCGGTTGACGCCAACACGGGCGAGGAGCTGTACAAGTTCAAAACCCCGTCCGGCATCATCGGCAACGTGATGACCTATGAGCATGGCGGCAAGCAATTCGTCGCGGTTTATTCGGGTGTTGGCGGTTGGGCCGGGATTGGCCTTGCGGCTGGTCTGACCAACTCGACCGATGGTCTGGGGGCTGTGGGTGGCTATGCCGCACTTAGCAACTATACCGCCCTTGGTGGCACGCTCACGGTGTTCGGATTGCCAAACTAACCGGTGATCCAAGACTAATGGCCTAATGGACCGGCGCAGTATCTTAAGTGAAACTGCGCCGGTATCCGTTTTGAAGCGAGGTAAAGATAAATGCAGAAAATCACAGTGATAATTCTATCGTCTACCGTGGCACTGGGGGCCATGATGCAAGGTGTTTTGGCCGAAGAAATAGACAACATCGCCGTCGCCTACAGCGAAGATGGCCGGTATTTCACCAATGACGATGTGCCGACATACAACATTGCCGATGATGGCACGGTTGACTGGCCCACCTACGAGGGGTTTCGGCGCTATCATTCGGAATGCCACGTTTGCCACGGGCCGGATGGCGAAGGGTCCAGCTATGCCCCGGCGTTAAAGGTTTCGGCTATGGATATGGATTATTATGATTTTCTGGAAATCGTTGCCGGCGGGCGGGTTGCCAACAAAGGTGGCACTGAATTTGTGATGCCCGAATTCGGCACCAACCGCAATGTCATGTGCTATATTGATGACATCTACGTTTATCTAAAAGCGCGCGGCAATGACGCCATCCCGCGTGGTCGGCCGCGCCAGAAAGAACCAAAATCTGATGTTATCAGGGCAGACCAGACAGAGTGTCTCGATGGGTAGGAAACTGGTCAGGGTCTTTGCGATAATTATTGCCATTTGCGGGGCAATAACCGCTCATGCCCAAACCGCTGACCTTGTGTCAAAAATAGCCTTTCGGGTTTGTGCCGATCCGGCCAACAGCCCGTTTTCCAATAAGGAAGGCACGGGGTTTGAAAACAAGATTTCGGAACTGTTTGCCGACCAACTGGACCTGCCGCTGGAATATATGTGGTTTCCAATGGCCACGGGATTTGTGCGTAAAACCTTGAAAGAAAACCGCTGCGACGTGATCATCGGTTTTGCGCAGGGGCATGAACTGGTGTTGAACACCAACCATTATTACACCTCGGCCTATGTCATTGTGACCCGTGCAGACAGTGATCTGGCATCGATCGATACCTTGGCTGATCCACGCCTGAAAGGGCATGCCATCGGGGTAATTGCAGGCACACCGCCCGCCAGCCATATGGCCCGAAACGGTCTGATGCCGCTGGCCAAACCGTATCAGTTGATGGTGGACCGGCGGTTCTATTCCCCGAACGAAGACATGCTGGATGATTTGCGCGACGGTGTGATTGATGCGGCTTTCCTATGGGGGCCGATTGCCGGAAACCTGTTGCAACAGGGGGATGGAAAACTGGTTATGACCCCGCTTTTGAAAGAAACACTGCCGCCCAAAATGGCCTACCGGATCACCATGGGGGTGCGGCAAGGCGAGTTGGTCTGGAAACGCAAACTGAATTCGATGATCCGCAAAAATCAGGTGGCGATTGACCAGATACTAACCAGCTATGGCGTGCCGTTGCTGGATAATATGGGGCAACATATCAAGGAGGTGACTCAATGATACGTTATATGTTCGGCGCTTTTCTTGCCGTATCCCTGCTGGCCTCGCCCGTTGCCGCCCAAAGCGTCACGGTGGACGAGCCGGATGATTACATGCAGGACCACTACCGCTCGCCCGTGCCCGCAACGCTGAAGGGCGGAACGGTGGTGGGGCCGGAGCAGGCGCATGAATTGTGGCAAAGCGGCACGGTGGCCTTTGTCGATGTGGTGCCGCGCCCGCCAAAGCCCGCGAACCTGCCCGAAGGGACAATCTGGCGCGAAAAGCCGCGCCATTCCATCCCCGGATCGATTTGGCTGCCCAATGTCGGCTATGGCAAAATCGCCCCGCAAACGGACGCTTATTTCCAGCAGGGGCTGGAGAAGGTTACAGGTGGTGACAAGGCGCATCCGGTGCTGTTGTTTTGTCTGGCCGATTGCTGGATGTCATGGAACGCCGCCAAACGCGCGATCGAGGAATACGGTTATGAAACCGTTTACTGGTTCCCCGAAGGCACCGACGGCTGGACGTTCTATGACTATCCAACCGAGGTGTTAAAGCGCGAACCCGCGCCCGCGCAAAACTGATTTATCCCTGTCCCAGCGAGAACAACTGATGGAACGCAGCGCCATCGGTGTCTTCCATATCAACGCTCAAGGTGCCGGAACCCGCGGGCAGCACCACGGATAGTGCCGGATCCTCGCTGATTGAAATGCTGCCGGTCATGGTGAACATCGGGGTGGCATCAGTGGTGAATTTGACCGTCTCGATGAAACGGGCGGGCAGATACAGCAGGGTGATCTGGTTCATCTGCAAAC
>CAZIDQ010000177.1:3559-5486 GCA_964538015.1 uncultured Marinosulfonomonas sp. | reverse complement strand
CAGGATGCGTTCGGCCACCCGTTCGGCCAGCGTTTCCAGCAGGTTCAGACGCTCGGCGGCCAGTTCATGGGCGATGGCTTCGGTCAGGGTGTCGTAGGACAGGATGCGATCCACATCGTCGTCCAGCGGCTCGGGCGCGGGCGAGACCTCGACCACCACGTCGAAACGCAGCCGCTGGGTGGTGCCGCGTTCCACCTGAAAGGCACCGATTTCGACTTCGGTCAGGTGATCGCGCAGGGAAATGCGGTCGGGGATGTCGGGGTCAGCCATTGCATGCGCACGCATTTCCAGCGCACCAAAGGCAAGGCCTGTATCATTGCTCATCTGCAAATCCTAGAACAGTAACGGTTTTCGTTGCCTGTCTAGCGGTAAAAGAAGTGTCCGTCGATACTGGCTGTGCGGGTAAATTTGCGTGACCAACTGGGGCGGACCGTATGGTTGTGGTAATAAGTCGCCCCGACCGTCAAATTGCGCGGGGCACCATCCAGCAATACGCGGGCAATCTTGCCAACGTTGCTATAGGCGGCAGGTTCGTTCACCACTTCGGCCTTGCCATCGCAGGTATAGGAAAACTGGCATTGGTGCCGTTTGCCTGTGCCCTGATTGACCACAGCGCAAACCGTATTCGGAAAACGACTGGATTTAACGCGGTTCAGGATCACTTCTGCAACGGCAAATTGGCCTTGCACACTTTCACCACGGGCCTCGAAATATAGCGCTTGCGTCAGGCATTGCCATTCGGCCCCGCCGCTGGCTACCGGCTGATTGTTCAACCATTCGCGAGTATAGCTTATTTGCGGAATTTGTGGGGCTTGGCCGCGTTTGACAGGCCGTAGGCTTGTTTTTGGTGCGGCGGTGATAACGCGCATACGCTCGACGTTGATCCGGCTAAGTGCCAGACGTTCCTGCCCCAGCAAGGTTGTCAGTTGGCCGTTCAGGCTGGCATCAGGGCTTGCCGTCGGGTCCGAGGAGGTGCTGAGCCGCATATCGGCATAAGCAATACCGGATGCATTTGTCAGGGCTAACACACCAGCCCAGACCAAAGTCCGGAGAATTTTCGAATAAGATCGCATAACATTCCCAAATCAATACTGTTCACACAGGATCCAGCCCCCAGGCCACGATCACCGAAGGTCATACCGCAACAAAATGCACGAGTCCAGACCATGTGGTAATTCGGCAACATAAACGGCGTGGGGGAGTGATTGTTTCCGGATACCGGCAGAAATATGTCGCATCGGGTTTTAGCAAAACGCCTATAATATCAAGGCACTACCTACCGTTTCGGCGCACCAACCGCCAGTTGCGCAGCCGCCAGACGGGCGACCGGCACCCGATAAGGCGAGCAGGAAACATAGTCGAATCCGGCACTGCGACAAAATGCGATAGATTCGGGATTGCCGCCATGTTCACCGCAAATCGACAAAACCACGTCTTTGCGCGCCGCGCGGCCCCGTTCGGCGCCGATGGTCAGCAATTCGCCAACGCCTTCGGTATCCAGCATGTGAAACGGGTCTTCGGGAAAGACGCCTTGTTGCACATAGTTCGACATGAACCGGCCAGCATCATCGCGCGACAAGCCATAGGCCATCTGGGTCAGATCGTTGGTGCCAAAGCTAAGGAAAGCGGCGTTTTGGGCGATGTCACCCGCCCGCAATGCAGCACGCGGGGTTTCGACCATCACGCCAAGGCGATAGTCAAAATCGCGGCCCTGTTCGATCCGAACCGCCGCTGCCACCGCATCAACGCGGGTTTTGACCAGATCGACCTCGTGGGTGGCGCTGACCAGCGGGATCATGATTTCGGGCACCACGGGGGCGCCGTTTTTGCTGGCAATCACCGTGGCCTCGAAAATTGCGCGGGCCTGCATGTCGTAGATTTCCGGCACAGTGATGCCCAGCCGAACGCCGCGCATGCCCAGCATCGG
>CAZIDQ010000177.1:1371-3459 GCA_964538015.1 uncultured Marinosulfonomonas sp. | reverse complement strand
TCGCGCATCACCGTCAGGCGTTCCTGTTCAAAGAACATATGTTCGGTACGGCAAAGGCCAATGCCTTGGGCGTTGAATTTGCGGGCGATGCGGGCGTCGGCGGGGGTGTCGGCATTGGCGCGGATGCCCATGTCACAGGCCTGATCGGCCCATTCCATCAACTGGCGAAACGCGCCGTCCAGCGCGGGCTCCAGCATCTTGGCTGTACCGGCCAGCGCCTGACCGGCGGTGCCGTCGATGGTGATGACGTCCCCCTCCTTGAACACACGCCCGTCTTCGGCGGTGATGACTTTGTCGCGGCGGTCAACTTCCATCCCCATGGCGCCAACCACACAGGGCAGGCCAAGGCCGCGGGCAATCACGGCGGCGTGGCTGGTCATGCCACCCTTGACCGTCAATACCCCGACAGACGCGTTCATACCGCGCACATCTTCGGGGGTGGTTTCGCGGCGCACAAGGATGCAATCCTCGCCACGGGCCTGACTGGCTTGGGCTGCATTGGCGGAAAACACAATGCGCCCGCTGGCGGCACCGGGGCTGGCGGCGATGCCCTGCTGGAACACATCACGCGGGCCTTCGGGGTCAATCTGGTGGTGCAACAATTCGCTTAAGGCGCGCGGTTCGATCCGCATCAAGGCTTCTTCGTGGCTGATGATCCCGTCCTTGGCCAGCGCCACGGCAATACGCACCGCAGCGCGGGATCGGCGCGGGATACGCACGGCATCCAGAATGTTCAGGCAGTTTTTGGAAATGGTGAATTCGATCTGCATTTCCTCGCGCAGGCGCTGGCGGGAAATGTCGCCGTATTGTTTTAGTTTGGCAAAACAGTCGGGGCATAGATCCTCAAGCGATGGGCCGCGCTCATCATGGGTCAGATACAGCGCGCCCTTTTCCTGTGTCAGCGCATCGCGCCCCTGACTTTGGCTAAGGTAGCGGCCTTTGATCCGTGGTAATCCGGTGATGTCATCGGCAAACTGGATCACACCCGAGCCACATTCGCCCTTGCCCACCCCCAATGCCATTTGCTGCACGATCAGCCCCAGCCCCGCATCGGCGGGTGCACCTTTGGCCTGTCGCAGCAGGCGGGCGGTGGTGCCTTCCCATGCCCGCGCCATGGAACGCAGCACATCGGACAGCTGTTTGGCGGGGTCTTGCGGGAATTCGGCGTCGGTTTCGTCCTGATAGGCGTGCAGCATGTTTTGCAGCGCGTCACTGGTCGGGTTGTCCGGCAGATCGAACATATCGGGGTCCAGACGGGCGACGTGGACGGCAAAGGCCTGAATGAAGCGCAGGTAAAGCGCGTTGGCGGCTGGTTCGCCCAGCTCTTGCGTTAGTTCCTTGTGACGCTGTGTGTTCATGCCGATGTTCAGGATTGCGCCGGGGCCGCCCCAGTCGGGGTCTTCTGAGCTGGGACGCACCGAGACGAGCGCATCGCCGAAACTGTCGATCATCGCAGCCGTGTTGGCGGGATCACCGGCGGCGATGGCGTGCACCGCGTCAAACGACAGGGCAAGGGTTTTGGGCACCGGCATGTCCAGCCGGATCAGCCGTTGCAGGCATTTCGCCCGTCCGCCGTGGGTATCATTGGCGATCGGGGCGGTCTGGGTGATTTCGGTGAACCCGGGGATGTTGGATTGCTGTTGCACGGTGCCGCCTTTCCTTGCGCTATGGGTAGCATAGCGTTTGTGGAAGTCGAGACAAAAGAGATTCTATGCCTGCGGCGCGGATATTTGTGCCATTTGGAAAGGGGGATCAGCCCTCGACTTTGGTTAGGTCCGCAACCGAGATGCAGATCTTGCGGATTTGGGATAGCAGGTTCAGCCGGTTGCGGCGGATGGTGGCGTTGTCGGTGTTGACCTGCACGGCCTCGAAAAACGCATCAATGGGCGCGCGCAGTTTGGCCATTTCGGACATGGCGGTGGCGAAATCCTCTTTTGACAGCGCAGGGGTGATGGCGGCTTCGGCGGCGTCCAAGGCTTTGAACAGCGCGCGTTCCTCATCGGTTTCGGCAAATTTGATGTCGGCGCCATAGGAATACTCCACGCCGTCTTTCTTTTCCTCGGCCGACAGGATGTTGGAGGCGCGTTT
>CAZIDQ010000177.1:0-1271 GCA_964538015.1 uncultured Marinosulfonomonas sp. | reverse complement strand
GTCGGCACATCGTCCGAGGGGCCAAGCGGCGAGTAGTGTGCCTCGCAGGCGTTTGCCACTTCTTGCGGCAGGCCAGCGGCCTGTGCGTAATAGCGGCCCATCAGCCCTTGCAGTTCAGGGAATTCATAGACCATTTCGCTGGACAGATCGGCCTTGCAGACCTCGGCGGCCTGTTTGGCCAATGCGGGGTCGGCCCCGACCATCGGTGCGATTTCTGCGGCCAAGGCGGCGATGCGCTGAACCCGTTCGGCCTGTGTGCCCAGCTTGTTGTGGAAGGTGACGTTTTCCAGTTTCGCGGTCATGTCGGCCAGCGGCGTGCGCAGGTCGTTTTCCCAAAAGAATTTGGCATCTGATAGCCGTGCAAACAGCACCTTCTGGTTGCCCGCAAGGATGGTTTTGCCGTGATCGGATGTTTTGCGGTTGGCCACGGTGACGAATTTCTCGATCCGGTCGGTTTTCGGGTTGCGCACGCTGAAAAACTTCTGGTGTTCGCGCATCGAGGTTTGCAGTACTTCGGGCGGCAGATCCATGAAGTCTTCGGCAATGTCGCCCATCAGCACCACGGGCCACTCGACTAGGCCTGCGACTTCGGACAAAAGCCCTTTGTCTTCGACCACTTCCAGCCCTTGGGCAAAGGCCTGATTGGTGGCGTCGTTCCAGATGTGGTCGGCACGCTCGTTCGTGTTCAGGACCACATGCGCCTTGGCCAGTTTGGTGGAATAATCGTCAAAGGACGACACGCTGAAACGGGCAGGGGCCATGAAACGGTGGCCTTCGGTGCTGTCGCCGGATTTGATCCCGTCGATGTCCAGCGGCACAACATTTGCGCCTGCCTCGTCGCTTAGAATGCAGAGGATCGAATGCAGCGGGCGCACCCAGCGCAAAGTGCCAGCACCCCAGCGCATGGATTTGGGCCAGGGGAAATTGCGGATGGTGGATTCCAGCACTTGGGCGATAATGTCAGCGGCAGGGCGGCCCGGCTTTTCGATGATGGCAAAGTAGACCTGCCCCTTTTTATCATCGCGCACTTCCAGATCGTCGCGCGACACACCGGCACCGCGCAAGAAACCTTCGATCGCCTTGTCCGGCGCATCCACGCGGGGGCCTTTGCGTTCCTCGCGGAGGGTGGGGCTTTTGGCCAAGACACCTTCGATTGACAGCGCCAGACGGCGGGGGGTGGAGAACGCACCGGCAGACGCATAGGTCAGCCCCGCATCCACCAGCCCGTCCGTGACCAGACGTTTCAGATCCGCCGCCGCGCGCGCTTGCAT
>CAZIDQ010000176.1:0-5517 GCA_964538015.1 uncultured Marinosulfonomonas sp. | reverse complement strand
GCATTTCTGCTTCGGTTTTCTGGATCAGATCGCCGATGTAAACGATGTTGTCGTTCTTCAGGCAGTTTGCCGAACGGACAGACAATTCCAACTCGTCTACTTTCTTCAGCAGCAGCGGGTTGAATTCCAGACCGTCGTCTTCTTCCTGACGGCTGGCGGCTTCTGGCTCGTCGAAGTTCACGAAAATCGACAGCTGGTCCTGAAGGATACGTGCAGCAAAAGCCACGGCATCTTCGGGTGTGATCGAGCCGTCAGTTTCCAGTTTCAACGTCAGTTTGTCATAGTCCAGAACCTGACCTTCGCGGGTCGGCTGAACGTCATAGGCAACCTTTTTAACCGGCGAATAGATCGCGTCGATCGGCAGCAGGCCGATGGGTGCGTCTTCCGGGCGGTTTTTATCGGCAGCGACATAGCCTTTGCCGGTGTTGACGGTCAGTTCCATAAACAGATCGGCGCCATCGTCAAGCTGACAGATAACGTGGTCCTTGTTCAGAATTTCAATTCCGGCGCTTTCCGAGATGTCACCAGCGGTGACAACCATCGGGCCTTTGGCCGAAATCGACAGGCGCTTGGGCCCTTCGACTTCCATCGACAGGGCAACGCCTTTCAGGTTCAACACGATGTCGGTGACGTCTTCACGCACACCTGCAACGGTCGAAAATTCGTGCAATACATTGTCAATCTGAACGCTGGTGATGGCCGCGCCTTGCAGGCTCGACATCAGCACGCGACGCAGCGCGTTGCCCATAGTCAGACCAAAGCCGCGCTCCAGCGGTTCAGCCACAACCGTGGCCTGCGTTGCAGGGTTCGCGCCCGGTGTTACCACCAATTGCGTTGGTTTAATCAGTTCTTGCCAGTTTTTGTGGATCATGTGTGTCGCCTCCATTCAAGTTTTCGGATCATGTCCCAAGTCCGAAAACGCCCGAGGTAAAAATGACGAACCCGGACTGCCGAAAACCAGCAGTCCGAGCGTAGAATAAATACTAAACGCGGCGGCGTTTAGGAGGCCGACAGCCGTTGTGGGCAATCGGGGTTACATCACGGATCGAAGTGATGTTCAGACCCATTGCAGCCAAAGCGCGTAGCGCCGATTCACGACCCGAACCGGGGCCCTGAACTTCGACTTCCAGCGTTTTCACGCCGTGTTCCTGTGCTTTTTTGCCTGCGTCTTCGGCAGCCATCTGTGCGGCGTAAGGTGTCGATTTACGCGACCCTTTGAACCCCATGGTGCCAGCCGAGGACCATGCAATCGCATTGCCCTGAACGTCCGAGATCAGGATCTTGGTGTTGTTGAACGATGAGTTAACATGTGCAACGCCGGATGCAATGTTCTTGCGCTCTTTGCGCTTCGTGCGTGTTTTATCGCGTGCCATTGATCAAACCCTCCTATTTCTTCTTACCGGCAATGGCCTTTGCGGGGCCTTTGCGGGTGCGAGCGTTGGTGTGCGTACGCTGACCGCGTACAGGAAGGTTGCGGCGATGACGCAGGCCACGATAGCAGCCAAGGTCCATCAGACGCTTGATGTTCATTTGAACTTCGCGACGCAGATCACCTTCAACGGTGAAGTTGGCGTCGATGTATTCGCGGATGGTCAGAACCTCGGCATCCGACAGCTCGTTAACGCGACGGGTTACGTCGATTTTTACGGCTTCACAGATAGCTTCGGCAGAAGTTGTACCAATTCCGGTGATATAAGTCAGGGCGATCGGGACCCGTTTATGGGTCGGGATATTTACGCCGGCAATACGTGCCACGTGTCGTTTTCCTTTTCGTTGCGGCTCCGTAATACCAGAGCCTTTTTTCACAACCAAAGCCCGAAGGATTAACCTTGCGGGCTGACGCTGAATTCGGTTTTTATGCATCGCGGACCGTCGCCCGATTAAGCATGTTGATTCTCTCTCGAGATGTCGTGATTTATGGTGTTTTTAGCGGTGCGTCAAGGGATGTTGCAACTTATCCCAAAGCCTTGGCAATTGACGCCGCCACCTCTTCAATTTCACCCAGCCCGTTTACCGACCGCAACTTGCCTTTGGCATAGTAGTATCCGATCAGCGGCGATGTCTTTTTGTAGTATTCCATCAGCCGTGTGCGCAGGGATTCCTCATTGTCATCGGCGCGGTGTTTCATGTCGCTTTCGCCGCAAACATCGCAAACATCGTCAACCTTGGGCCGCTTGGTTTCACTATGATAAACTTCGCCGCAATTACCGCAAGTGAACCGGCCGGTGATCCGGCGCACCAGCGCTTCATCATCCACCCGCATTTCAATCACGGCCTCGAGTGTCTTGCCGTATTTCTCCAGCAGTTCACCCAGCGCATCGGCCTGTGCCAATGTGCGCGGGAAGCCGTCAAAAATGAAACCGCCGCCGTTGTCGCCCTGCAGCTTTTCCTCGATCAGGCCGATCACGATTTCATCTGTGACCAATTCGCCCGCCGCCATAACTTTGGCAACGCGTTCGCCCATTTCGGTGCCGCTGTCCTTGGCTTCGCGCAGCATGTCACCAGTAGACAGTTGGATCATGCCACGTTCATCTACCAGACGTCGTGCTTGTGTGCCTTTGCCGGCACCCGGTGGCCCTAAGAGGATAATATTCATTTTCTACCCGAAGTTCTCTTGCGGCGCTTTTTACCACGCAGTTGGGATTTTTCGATCAGGCCTTCGTATTGATGGGCCAACATATGCGATTGCACCTGCTGGATCGTATCCATCGTAACCGAAACCACAATCAGAACCGAAGTCCCGCCAAAATAAAACGGAATAGAAAACTGGCTGCGCAGGATTTCTGGTAACAGCGCAACCGCTGCCAGATAAGCCGAGCCAAGAACCAGCAGGCGGGTTACCACATAATCCAGATATTCGGCTGTCTTTTTACCCGGACGGATACCGGGGATAAAACCGTTCTGGTTTTTCAGATTATCAGCCACATCATCCACTTTGAACGCCACGTTGTAGGTGTAGAAAAACGTGAAGAACACAATCATGGCTGTAAAGAACAGCAAATACAGCGGCTGACCGGGACCAAAGTAGGCCAGAATAGTCGACATCACAGGGCCGGTTTGCTGACCCGAAAATGTTGCGATCGTGGTCGGGAGCAGCAGCAGCGACGATGCGAAAATCGCGGGGATAACACCGGCGGGGTTTACCTTGACGGGCAGGTGCGAATTGCTGCCGTCATAAACCTTCATGCCAACCTGACGCCGCGGATACTGGATGTGGATCTTGCGCAAGGCACGCTCCATGAACACCACAAAGGCAATCACCACGACCACCATCACAATCACCGCAACAATCACGCCGGGGCTGATGCTGCCCGAACGCCCTTGGGCCAGAAACTGCGCCATGGCGGCAGGAATTTCGGCAACGATGCCAACAAAGATGATCAACGAAATGCCGTTGCCGATGCCGCGTGCGGTGATCTGCTCACCCAGCCACATCAGGAACATGGTGCCACCAACCAGCGTAATCACGGTTGCGGCTTCGAAATACAGACCCGGATTGGTGACCAGATCACCGGCCTCCAGCGATTTTGCCAGACCGTAGGCCTGAAATGTCGCCAGCAGCACAGTGCCGTAACGGGTGTATTGGTTAATTTTCTTACGGCCCTGCTCGCCTTCTTTCTTCAACTGCTCCAGCGGCGGCCACATGGCCGTCAGCAGCTGAATAATGATCGAAGCCGAGATATACGGCATGATCCCGAGGGCAAAGATACCCATCCGGCCAAGCGCACCACCGGTGAACATCTGCAAGATGCCCCCAAGGCCAGCAGCGGCCCCCTCCATGAACTCCCGCAATGCGGCACCATCAATCCCGGGGACGGGAATAAAGGTGCCAAGGCGGTAAACCATCAGCAACCCGATGGTGAATAAGATACGACTGCGTAGCTCGCCCGCCTTACCGAAGGCGCTCCAGCTCATGTTCGCTGCCATTTGCTCTGCTGCAGATGCCATTTAGGGCCCCATTGTTAATAAAAGCGCCGCCAAACCGTTCTCCGGTTGGCGGCGCTTGGAAAACTTAAATTCTATGTAAGCAGACATAGGCCTGCTCACAAGGTTTATTCTGCCGCCGCTGCCGGAGTTTTGACCGTCAGTTTACCGCCAGCCTTTTCAACGGCCTCGATTGCGGCCTTGGATGCGCCGGTTACTTCCAGATTTACCTTGGAAGTGATCTCGCCTTTGGCAAGGATACGCACGCCGTCCAGAATGCGGCGCACAACGCCGACTTCCAGCAGAACCTCTTCTGTGATCGCCTTTTTGGCGTCCAGTTTCTTGGCGTCGATGAATTTCTGCAGGATGTTCAGGTTCACAACGGCATAGCTCTTGCGGTTACGGCTGTTGAAGCCACGCTTTGGCAGACGTTGGTAGAGGGGCATTTGGCCACCCTCGAAACCCTTGATCGCAACACCCGAACGGGATTTCTGACCCTTGATACCACGGCCACCTGTTTTACCAGTGCCCGAACCGGGACCACGGCCAATACGTTTGCGGGATTTTGTTGCGCCGGGATTGTCGCGCAGTTCATTCAGTTTCATATCGCTCTCTCCTTGCCGGATATGGTCACGAGCGAAAGGACCAACCACGGCTCAAATGTTGAATTTTTGCGGCAAAAGGACTCGCCACTGGGCGCGTATAGACGCAAGCGGCAGCAGGATCAAGCCAAACCTACTGCGCCTCGCGTGCAGCCATTGCCGCCAGCGTATCTTTCTCGCGCTCAACCGCTGCCATCACGATCTTGGCTGTTTTTGGCGGCATATCCAGCGCCAAAGCGGCCTGATGCCCGTGGCTGGACATTTTGCGCAGGGTTTTGCCAACAATGTCGATCAGTTTGTCGTCGTCATAGTGTGGGAATTTGGCGATGAATTCATCCCAGTAGTAGGCCAGAAACACCACATCCACGACATTTTCCAACGCCTGCGAATCTGCCTCGCGTTTCAGCCGCTCTTTGCGCAGGTAGGATCCAACCAACGCGATATCCTCGTCGCTATAGCCGTTTTCCCGCATGATCCCGCCCACCAAATCGGCATGCAGCTGGCGCATCTCCAGACGCCATTTCTGATAGCCCTCGCGATTGCGCGGATAGGTGTCCCGCGGGATTTGCCAGCGGCGGATATGCTGGGCACGGGCCGCAATACGCAACAGCTCGGACGCGTCTGGATACATCCGCTCCAGCGTTTCAGTCATCCGGTCAGCGTAAACAGTTTCATAGGGGTGTTCAGTACCATCCACCGTGGTTTTGCGGGGATCTTCGGCGTTCACGGCGTCGATGGCTGTGATAGCGGCGTTGAATTGATTGGTGGGGATGAAAGACATAACAATTTCTCCTGATTCTGCGCGAATAGACAGTATAGCCATTCACAGACAGCCGCCCAGCCCCTCAAAACGAAAACGCTCAGGGTTTTCCCTGAGCGTTTTCGTTTCACGCCCGAAATCTTGTCAAGATTTCGGGCCGTTTTCTCTCCAAGAAGACGCTTGAGCCTCTAAATCAATCCAGCGCTTCGATCATCTTGGTCAAGTGCGCGA
>CAZIDQ010000175.1:0-5677 GCA_964538015.1 uncultured Marinosulfonomonas sp. | reverse complement strand
TCAACACCCTGAAAACAAACCTAAAACAGGCCGCCATTGATCTGGCCGAGGAAAATATCCAGACCACCCCGCACCCTCTGTCACCGACCGCACTTGAGGTCACCGAAAACCCCCGCCGTGTGCATCTAAGCGCGCCCTATAATGACGGTCGGGTCGAGCTGCAGGACGCGGCTTCGCAAGCGGTGGTTGACCTGTTGCCGCTGCGCCCCGACATGCGGGTTCTGGATTATTGCGCCGGTGGCGGTGGCAAGGTGCTGGCGATGGCCGCGCGCGCCCCTGTCAGTTATTTTGCCCATGACGCCAACCCGCAGCGTATGAAAGACTTGCCCGATCGTGCGGAACGGGCCGGTGCGGGTATAACCTTGCTTGAGCCGGAAGACGTGTCCGAGAGCGGCCCCTATGATCTGGTGCTGTGTGATGTGCCTTGTTCGGGTAGCGGTGCGTGGCGGCGCTCGCCTGCGGGGAAATGGGAATTCAGCGCCGATAAACTGGACCAGTTGCGCGAAATCCAGGCTGAAATCCTGCGCAAAGCCGCCGCTCTGGTCGCCCCAAACGGGGTGCTGGCCTATACCACCTGCTCGCTGTTGGACGCTGAAAATTCCGAGCAAATTTCGGCATTTACGGCTAACAGCGATTGGAAATGCACCAGTGATCACCGCTTCACCCCGTTGATGGGGGGGGACGGTTTTTTCTGTGCTCTCTTGACGCGTTAGCAGGATCAGTCATAATCAACCAACAGTTGCGGGTTTTCCGCTTTTTTGGTCCGGTTTAACGCGCGCTTAAGACTTTGTGGCCGAAATAGAGGGACCACGAATCAATAAGCGGGGGTTTTCAGTGGCTCACTCGGCACAAACGCCAAACTTAATGGCACAGGGCGCGATGTCGTTTTCTGGCAAGCTGACCTATCTTGGGCTGTTCGGCGCGGTGCTGCTGGCGGCCGCGTTTTTCGTGCCCGACCCGTCGATCGGAATTGCGATGATGGCGGGGGGGCTGACGCTGGGACTTGTGGCGGTGGTTGCGCGTGGTCACAGCTATTGGAAGGAACGTGCGCGCAGCGCGGGGTACAAGGCGGTATCGGGGTTTGTTGCGCATGATGCCTCGCCCAGTTTTGTAACCGATTCCGATGGCGAGATTTCCTATCTGAATGATGCTGCGATGGAACGGTTTGCACAGGGGCAGGGTAAACCTCTGGCGCATGTGTTGCGCGATATGTTCGCCAATCCGTCCGCCGTGCTGTTTCGTATGCAAAACAAGGCCGCTGCAATTGGCGCTGCGCGCGAGGATATTGTAACCCGTCGCGGCCATATCCGACTGGCAGTGCACCAGATTTCCGGCAACAGTTTCCTTTGGCGGCTCGAGGATATGGGCGAGCGGATGATGAACAGCCGCGGCGCGGACAGTATCAGTCTGCCGATGTTGACGGCGTCCAAATCGGGCACGGTTCTGTTTATGAATGATGTGATGCGCAGGATGCTGGGCGGGCGGGTGAAAACGCTGGACCGTGTATTCAATGATCTGCCTCTGATCAGCGGTCAGGAACATGAAATTGTCGGCAAAGACGGTGTTATCCGCACGCTTGTGGCCGAGTTAGAAGGCGCAACAGGGCGGCGCGAGATTTACCTGTTGCCCGGCGCGTCAACCGGTCAGCAAAACAACGGCTGGCAGTTTTTTGATGAATTGCCAGTGCCGATGATCAAGATTTCTGCCTCGGCCAAAGTGGTACAGGCCAACCGGCTGGCGCGGGGGTTGTTGAATGATCCGATGTCTGCCGCCACCGATCTGGGTGATCTGGTCGAGGGATTGGGACGTTCAATCCCCGACTGGGTGACAGATGCTGTAGAGGGGCGTGGTTTGAAACGGTCCGAGGTTTTGCGCGCGCGCAAGGCGGATAAAGAAGTCTATTTGCAAGTGACCCTTAGCCGGATTGAAGAGCATGGAGAGCCTGTTTTGATCGCTGTGCTGAATGACGCAACCGAATTGAAAACGCTGGAAGCGCAGTTTGTTCAAAGCCAGAAGATGCAGGCGATTGGCCAGTTGGCCGGCGGTGTGGCGCATGATTTCAATAATCTTTTGACGGCCATTTCCGGCCATTGTGATTTGCTGTTGTTGCGGCATGATCAGGGGGATCCGGATTATGGTGATCTGGTCCAGATCAACCAGAATGCCAACCGCGCGGCCAGTCTGGTTGGCCAGCTGCTGGCGTTTTCCCGCAAGCAGAACCTGCAGCCGGAAGTTCTGGATTTACGCGATACCTTGTCGGATTTGACCCATCTTTTGAATCGCTTGGTGGGGGAAAAGGTAACGCTATCCCTGTCCCATGATCCGGGGCTGCGGCCGATCCGTGCCGACAAACGCCAATTAGAGCAGGTTTTGATGAATCTGGTGGTGAATGCTCGGGATGCAATGCCCGAAGGTGGCGAGATACGGATTCAGACCGAAAGCAAGACACTCGAGGTGAATTTGGAACGCGATCGTGCGATTGTTCCGGCCGGTGATTATGTTGTTGTGAAAGTTTGTGACGACGGCATCGGAATTGCAAAGGACAAATTGCAAAAGATTTTCGAGCCGTTTTATACCACCAAAGGCGTGGGTGAAGGTACGGGCCTTGGCCTGTCCACCGCATACGGAATCGTAAAACAGTCCGGTGCGTTTATCTTCGTTGACAGCGTACCGGGGACGGGCACCAGCTTCTCGCTCTATTTTCCTGCCCACGACAAGGTTGATTCTGCTCAGGTTGAAGCCACCGCCCAAGCGGAAACACCGCGCAACAAAAAGGGGGAAGGTGTTATTCTACTGGTTGAGGACGAAGCACCGGTGCGTGCGTTTGCCTCGCGGGCGTTGCGGATGCGCGGGTACACTGTTTTAGAGGCTGAAAACGCAGAGGATGCGCTGAAAACTCTTGAGGATGAGGCGTTGAATGTCGACGTTTTTGTGACCGACGTCATCATGCCGGGAATGGACGGGCCCAGCTGGGTCCGAAAAGCACTGGAAGAAAGGCCAGATGTGAAGGTGGTATTTGTGTCCGGCTACGCTGAAGAGGATGTCGTCGACCAACAATCCAGAATTCCAAACTCTGTATTTCTTCCCAAACCCTTCTCTTTAAGTGATCTAACAAGCACAGTTCAGCAGCAATTTCATTAAGTCATGAAAGAATAAAACCGGTATGGGTTTTGTTTAGGATTTCATATAACTCTATTATAACAATTGCATATACCCTTAAGCTCATGAAGAAATTGCATGGGCTATCCATTGTAATAAAATTTTAACCAATTTGCTGAACATTGGAATAGTGAAAAATACGGTTGAAATGTTCTCCTTTTGATCTCATAACGAATGAGAACATGATAAGAACATTGAAACGATTGCCGCGCTTGCGTGGTTATGAAATAAGGGACAGTAACAATGGCAACGGCAGATCTTTTGAAAATGGCAGACAAGCGCGATACCGACAAACAAAAGGCGCTGGATTCAGCGCTGGCCCAGATTGAACGTCAATTTGGCAAAGGCTCGATTATGAAACTGGGTCAGGAGGGCGCGGTTCAGGAGATCGAAGCCACCTCGACGGGTTCACTGGGGCTGGATATTGCGCTGGGGATTGGCGGCATTCCCAAAGGGCGGGTGATCGAAATCTACGGGCCGGAATCTTCGGGCAAAACCACCTTAACTTTGCATTGCATTGCCGAAGCCCAGAAAAAGGGCGGGGTTTGTGCCTTTGTCGATGCGGAACATGCACTGGATCCGCTTTATTCAAAAAATCTGGGTGTGAACACGGATGAATTGCTGATCTCGCAACCCGATACGGGCGAGCAGGCGTTGGAAATCACCGATACACTGGTGCGCTCGGGCGCAGTTAGCATGGTGGTGATTGATTCGGTTGCCGCTCTGACGCCCAAATCCGAGTTGGAAGGTGACATGGGCGATGCCAGTGTTGGCGTCCATGCCCGCCTGATGAGCCAGGCGATGCGCAAACTGACTAGCTCGATCTCGCGATCCGGTTGCACGGTGATTTTCATCAACCAGATCCGCATGAAAATCGGCGTGATGTTTGGCAGCCCCGAAACCACGACGGGTGGCAATGCGCTGAAATTCTATTCATCAGTGCGTCTGGATATTCGCCGGATCGGTGCCCTGAAGGACCGTGACGAAATTGTTGGTAATGCCACCCGCGTGAAAGTGGTCAAGAACAAGGTGGCGCCACCGTTCAAACAGGTGGAATTCGACATCATGTATGGCGAAGGCATTTCCAAAATGGGCGAATTGCTGGACCTCGGGGTCAAGGCTGGCATCGTTGACAAGTCAGGATCGTGGTATTCCTATGGAGACGAGCGCATCGGGCAGGGGCGTGAAAACGCCAAGACCTATCTGAAAGAGCATAACCGCATCGCCTATGAGATTGAGGATAAAATCCGCGCGGCCCACGGGCTTGATTTTGAAATGCCGGAAATTTCCGAGGATGGGGACGTTCTGGAAGCGTGAGTTAACGCAAGATTTACGGACAGGGCCGCAGGCAATTTGCCTTTGCGGCCCTTTCTTACTGTGGACAGGCGCGGCGGGGGGCGATAAACGGGTTTGACCCGAACTTCAGCCCAAAAAGAGCCTGATATGCGAAGCCTGAATGATATCCGAAGCACATTTCTGAACTACTATGGAAAGCAGGGACACGAGATTGTGCCAAGCTCCCCTCTGGTTCCGCGCAATGACCCGACGTTGATGTTCGCCAATTCGGGCATGGTGCAGTTCAAAAACCTGTTCACCGGCATTGAAACCCGCGACTACAAACGCGCGACCTCGGCGCAGAAATGTGTGCGGGCGGGCGGCAAGCACAATGATCTGGACAATGTCGGCTATACCGCGCGCCACCACACGTTTTTCGAAATGCTGGGCAATTTTTCCTTTGGCGATTACTTTAAGGAAGATGCGATTGCTTTTGCTTGGGAATTGATCACCAAAGAGCTGGAGATCCCGGCTGAAAAACTGTTGGTGACGGTGTATCATACCGATGACGAAGCCGCCGAAATCTGGAAAAAAGTTGCTGGCATTTCGGATGATAAAATTATTCGAATTCCGACCAGTGATAATTTCTGGTCAATGGGGGCAACCGGCCCATGCGGTCCGTGTTCCGAGATTTTCTTTGACCATGGCGACCACATCTGGGGCGGCCCTCCGGGGACGGCTGACGAGGATGGCGACCGGTTCGTGGAAATCTGGAATCTGGTGTTCATGCAATATGAACAACACGAGGACGGTAGTCGCACCGATCTGCCGAACCAGTCGATTGACACCGGTATGGGGATCGAACGGGTGGCGGCGCTGTTGCAGGGCACCAATGACAACTATGCAACAGATCTGATGCGCAACCTGATCGAGGCCAGCGCACATGCAACGTCAACCGATCCGGACGGACCGGGCAAAACCCACCACCGGGTGATTGCCGACCATCTGCGCTCGACATCTTTCCTGCTGGCGGACGGTGTGATGCCCAGCAATGACGGGCGCGGCTATGTGCTGCGCCGGATCATGCGCCGTGCGATGCGTCATGCGCATTTGCTGGGGGCCAAAGATCCGCTGATGCATCAACTTGTACCCGCACTGGTGCAGCAGATGGGCGCGGCCTATCCGGAGCTGGGGCAGGCGCAGGCCTTGATCGAGGAAACCCTGCATCAGGAAGAAACCCGTT
>CAZIDQ010000174.1:0-5731 GCA_964538015.1 uncultured Marinosulfonomonas sp. | reverse complement strand
GCACCACAGGCCTTTCGTTTGAAAGGCCCGCTACCTCTAGATAAAATTGCTGGGCAGCAGTCGTTTCGAAGAAACGATGAGAGTTTAGGCGGCTCCAAGTCTGCCTAGCCCTATACGTCAAGCATTTCGGGCGTGGAAACCGACTCTGCAGCGTGTTCTATTCGGACCGTTGTGGATTCGTTGCACAATATGAAACCAACCTCGAAATGATATGCCGTTCGGTTGTGGATACGCGCTTGACCAAAATCGTTGCATCCAATAGTAATCGCCACCTGTAAGCGGGCGTTGTGTAGTGGTAAGACCTTAGCCTTCCAAGCTAATGACGCGGGTTCGATTCCCGCCGCCCGCTCCAGAAACATTCCCCTATGGTTCCCCCGTTCCCCTGTGACGATCCACCACTTGTCCAGAGTGCGCCAAAGTCTTATGACGCAACCCTGAACGAGCGAACAAGGACAGATAATCATGGCACGCGGTAGCACCCCGGAAATGGACAAACGCGAGAAATCCAAAAAGGTCGGCACGCTGTCCGGTCTGGTTCCATTCTTGCGTCCCTATAAGGTGTTGGTCATCCTGTCCGGTTTTGCGCTGGTTTTGACGGCAACAATTTCGCTGATCCTGCCTTTGGCGGTGCGTCGCGTGGTTGATGGCTTTAGCGAGGATAATACAGCGCTGCTGGATCAGTATTTTGGCGCGGCGATGGCGATTGCGGCGGCTTTGGCTTTGGGCACGGGGTTGCGGTATTATCTGGTGACGCGCCTTGGTGAACGGGTGGTCGCGGATATTCGTAAGGCGGTGTTTGACCGTGTGATCACCCTTAGCCCTGCGTTTTACGAAAAAATCATGACCGGTGAAATCCTGTCGCGGATTACCACGGATACCACTGTGATCCAGTCTGTTATCGGCTCAAGTGTGTCAGTGGCGCTGCGCAATGTATTGCTGTTGATTGGTGGCATGGGCCTGATGTTGTATACCAGCGCGAAACTGACGGGGCTGGTGCTGTTGATCGTGCCCGCTGTGATCATCCCCATTATCGTTCTGGGCCGTCGCCTGCGCAAACTTAGCCGTGAAAATCAGGACTGGATTGCGGCCAGTTCGGGATCGGCCTCGGAATCGCTGGGGGCGGTGCAAACCGTTCAGGCATTTACGCAGGAACGGGCCACGGCACAGGCGTTTGATGATGTGACCGAGAAGGCATTTACCGCCGCGCGCCGTCGTATCGGCACCCGCGCCTTAATGACGGTGATTGTAATTTTCCTGATCTTTAGCGGGGTTGTCGGGGTTTTGTGGATCGGCGCACGCGATGTGCAGTCCGAGGTCATGACACCCGGCCAGTTGGTCCAGTTTTTGATCTATGCCATTCTGGTGGCGGGCGCTGTCGGGGCGCTGTCGGAAATCTGGGGCGAATTGCAACGCGCCGCCGGGGCAACCGAACGGTTGGTTGAACTGCTGAACACCGAAGACACGGTGACGGATCCGGCCCAACCCAAAGTCCTGCCCAAACCCGCAAAAGGCGCAATTGCATTCGAGGATGTCAGTTTTTACTACCCCGCACGCCCCGCACATGCCGCGCTTAAAAATGCGACTGTAAACATTAAGGCGGGTGAAACCGTGGCACTTGTCGGGCCATCCGGCGCAGGTAAATCCACTATTATCCAGTTGTTGCTGCGGTTTTATGATCCGAAAACCGGTCGTATCACCATTGATGGTACCGATCTGCGCGATATGGCGCGGGGGGATTTCAGGCAGACGGTCGCGCTGGTGCCGCAGGATCCGGTGATTTTTGCCACTTCGGCCCGTGAAAACATTCGCTTTGGTCGCCCCGGTGCAACCGACGCCGAGGTCGAAGAGGCCGCCAAGGCTGCCGCCGCCCATGATTTCCTGATGGCGTTGCCGGAAGGATATGAGACCTATGTTGGCGAACGTGGCGTGATGCTGTCGGGTGGGCAAAAACAGCGCATCGCCATTGCGCGGGCTATCTTGCGGGACGCGCCCATTCTGCTGCTGGACGAAGCAACCTCGGCGCTGGATGCAGAATCTGAACGTGCGGTGCAGCAGGCGGTCGAACGCATGTCCGCGGAACGCACCACCCTGATCGTGGCGCACCGTCTGGCAACGGTGAAAAAGGCTGACCGCATACTGGTTTTCGAAAATGGCGAGATTATCGCCGAGGGAAGCCACAAGGAATTGGTGGCACAAGGCGGCCTGTATGCGCGCCTTGCCAAGTTGCAATTCACCGACGGAATCGCTGCCGAATAGGATTTTTTCGCAGCGTAGCCCTTGCGTGTTGCGCTGTTTACGCGCATTTTTCCCTATAACAAGTTCTGCACAACGCAGACACGGGGAGGAATAGATGACACGTTTTGCTACACAGGCCGATGTTCAGGCAATCCAGAACGAGATGCCTTGGGAAGATCGCGACCTTCCCAAAACCATGTATCAGTTCCTGACGCGGGTAGCCGAGGCACACGGCAATCGCAAAGCGGTTTCCTTCCAGATTACATCGGGCCCGACCGACAGGGTGGAAACCCTGACATGGCGCGGGCTGCATACAAAAGTGGTGCAAACCGCAAATATGTTCCGTGGTATGGGTGTTGGCGAAGATGACGTGGTGGCCTATCTGCTGCCCAACAGCAATGAAACGGTGATGACCATGCTGGCGGGGTCGATCGCCGGTATTGTCAACCCGATCAACCCGCTGCTGGACGCTGAACAGATTGCCTCGATCCTGCGGGAAACCGGTGCCAAGGTTCTGGTGACGTTGAAGTCTTTTACCAAAACCGATGTGGCACAAAAGGCTGCCGAGGCCGTTGCGCTGGCCCCGAATGTAAAAACCGTGGTCGAGGTAGATTTGCTGCGTTACCTGTCCCCGCCCAAAAGCTGGATCGCTGCTTTGATCCGCCCCAAGAACCCGGTGACGCACAACGCGCGTGTGGTCAGTTTCAGCAAAGAAGTATCGCGCCAAAACACCACGCTCGACTTTGCCGATTCCAAAGGTGACCGCGTGGCGGCCTATTTCCACACCGGCGGCACCACAGGGATGCCCAAGGTGGCGCAGCACAAGTATTCCGGCATGATCTATAACGGCTGGCTGGGCGAAACCCTGTTGTTTGATGAAAACGATACGCTGATTTGTCCACTGCCGCTGTTTCATGTTTTCGCGGTGCAGGTGGTGTTGATGGCAGTTATTGCATCGGGGGCGCATGTGGTGTTCCCCACGCCTGCCGGTTATCGCGGTGACGGGGTGTTTGATAATTTCTGGAAGTTGATCGAACGCTACAAGGTGACATTCGTTATCACTGTTCCCACCGCCATTGCAGCATTGATGCAGCGGCCTGTGGATGCGGATGTTTCCAGCCTGAAAACCGCATTTTCCGGCTCTGCCCCTTTGCCCGTCGAACTGTATAATCGCTTTGAAAAAACCACAGGTGTTAATCTGGTCGAGGGGTATGGTCTGACCGAGGCAACATGCCTTGTGGCGATCAATCCTCTGGAAGGTCAAAAGAAGATCGGTTCGGTCGGGTTGCCGTTCCCGCATACAGATGTGCGTATTCTGGATTGCGCCGAAGACGGTACGATCAAAACTGAATGTGGTGTGGACGAAGTAGGCGAGATTTGTGTTTCCAATCCTGGTGTTATTCCGGGAAACACCTATACCGAAGCACCCAAGAACGTCGGCCTCTATGCGGATGGAAAATACCTGCGGACGGGTGATCTGGGCCGTCTGGATGCTGATGGCTATTTGTGGATCACAGGCCGCGCCAAGGATTTGATCATTCGTGGCGGGCACAATATTGATCCGGCTGAAATAGAAGAAGCGCTGGCCAGCCATCCCGCCGTGGCATTCGCCGGAGCCATTGGGCAACCGGACAGCTTTGCCGGTGAATTGCCTTGCGTTTATGTCGAACTGGTAGACGGGGCAAGCGCCACGGTTAAAGAGCTGATTGAACACACCAAGAAGCACGTTCACGAACGTGCAGCGCGACCCAAGTATTTGGAAATTCTGGACGAATTGCCCAAGACCGCAGTTGGCAAAGTGTTCAAACCCGACCTGCGCAAGCGGGCGATTATCCGAGTTTACAATGATGCACTAAGCGGGGCAGGGCACAAGGCCGAAGTGATCCGCGTAGTCGACAGCAAAAAGCGCGGGCTGGTGGCGCAGATAACCAAGTCGGGCGATGTGGACGAAGAGGCCGTTATGCACCTGTTAGGAGAGTTTACCCGCCCGTGGGAATGGGTCGAACTATAATTCAGGTCGGGTATGAAAAAGGGCGGTCCAGTTACCCGGACCGCCCTATTGTAATTCTGTAGCTAAGTTTATTCCGAACAGGGTATTTCGATAACAACCATCTCGGCACCGCGACGAACGCGGCTGGTACAAACCCGCTCGACTTCTTCTTCGATCACTTGCTTTGCTTCGATACCCAGCAGGTCTTTCTGGGTGACTTCGATTGCACCAACTTCGGTAACATCGCCAGCTCCTACAAGCGACAGGGATAGCCGTCCGGTGGCCTGTGCTTGCGCGAGCGAGGCAACTTGTTGGGGGGTTGCTTCGACAGTGACGGTGCGCGCAAGGGTTGCGCCACTCACGTCGTCATTTGCAGATTGGTCAATTGCAATCAGTTCAACACCTGTTTCGATCAGCTTGGTGATATTGCCTCTTGATCGGCCGGGGGGTTTACCTGTCCAATATACATCGACCTTGTCGCCAGGGCGCAAGAACCCCGAAACACCCGTGCGTGCATCAACCTTAATTGCAAAGGCGCGCATACCGGCGGATAGTCGAGAGGTAATTCCGGCATCTTTGCCGGGAGCGGTGACTTTCAAAGCCAACACTGGTTCACCGATTTCCATGGTGCGCAGAACCGAGCGCAGTAGATCACTGTCTTTCGGAAATAGGTCTTCACCGGGTTTGCCACCCTCGGTTTTCATTGCCGGGTAGGTGAATATGCCCTTGGGCAGTGAGTTCACCGGCCATTTAACCAACCGAACATCCTTTTTCGTTAACTCGTCACCATATGTAACTTTGTGTTTAACAACAAATACATTCACGGTTTCCACGATGCTATCTGCAATGGCCTGAAGACGCTGTGCTTCGGCTTGATAGGTGGAAAAATACCCCTTGGCCATGTACACGGCAAAACCAGCCAGACCTAGTCCCAAGATCAGGACCAAACCAAAAACCATCCGCATAGTGCATCCTTTCGTTCGTTCAATTTGTCCGTTAGGTTTGCTCGAATCCTAGGGACTTATAATTAAAAAGCTCTTTTATCAATACGTAAAGATTGCGGCGATATCGTGAACAAAAGGCGAGTTTTCCAAGGAGTGGCCGTGTTTTGGATACAGATGGTCCTTGTTTTTCATATATTAGAAAGGCGGTGCCGCCGAATGATGATCCATAACCACGCTAAATTCTCTGGTCTTGTCCGCAACCTTAGGAGAGATGAGGCCGACAACAGCCACGCCAAACCCGACAATTGCAGCGGTTAATACCACCCAATCAACGGTGATTGCACCGTCCTCATTTTTGGCGAAATCAGAAAAGTTGTTTAACATGGTATTCCTTTAGTTTTCTGCGCTTTTCAGCGTCCACCCCTGCACATAAGTTACTTTTGCACTGTGTCTACAATGTGGTGTTGGAGAGGAAAAAAAAGGCCCGCTTACTTGATGGTCGACAAATGGAATCAAAAAAGCCGCCCCTCGAAAGAGGAACGGCTTTTTGTTTTTCGACGCT
>CAZIDQ010000173.1:0-5739 GCA_964538015.1 uncultured Marinosulfonomonas sp. | reverse complement strand
GCCCTGCTGAAAATATTTTGGGAGGGGCACGACCCGACCCAAGGAATGCAGCAAGGCAATGATCGCGGCACGCAATATCGGTCGGGTATCTATGCCTATAGTGATGAACAGTTGGCGCAGGCCCAAGCCAGCCGCATCGCGTTTACCCCCAGACTGGAAGAAGCCGGGTTCGGGGCGGTTTCAACCGAGATCCTGCCGGCGCCCGCGTTTTACTATGCCGAGGAATATCACCAGCAATATCTGGCCAAGAACCCTGCCGGTTATTGCGGCATTGGCGGCACGGGGGTGAGTTGTCCGATCGGAACGATGGCGGGGTGAACCCCGCCCTACGGGCTAAATGCGCCTACTGCCCCTTGGTCTTGTTGGCGTTTTTCATCTTCCCCAGAATGGCCGTGAATATATAACCGCAAATGACCGCTGTAATCAGCACCACGGTCACACCAAACCATCTTTCCGGTCGGGTGCCGATGGCATCGAAAAACCAGATGACAAGGAACATACCTGCAAATCCGCCTGCTATGCCGACAACCGGTTTGGATAGTCCACTAAAGGACAGGCCAGGTTGCAGGATCGAAAGCAGTTTCGAGCCAAGATAACCGGCAAGAACAATGGCCAGAAATATAAAGGTATTTGTGGGGTCCGGCCCGTAGCTACCATATAGAAGTTCGGCGGATGCGATGGATGGGAATAGGCAAAGTGGTAAACTAATTATTCGTTTCATATCGGGCACTCCGGAATTTTGGCAAGTCTATGACCTGAACGGTTCCTGTCAATGGTCCGTGTCTTTCAATCCGCTCCCCCCTTGGATAGAGATAGCATATCTGGTCAAAACCAATCCGGTGAGAGCAGCATTATTTATATTCGGAGAGCATCATGCCCACATTCACAGCCCTGACCACCTTAAACGGGCAACAACCGGCCGATGCGCTGGGTGAGGCGCTGGAGCGGTTGATGCCCGAACCCACAGGCGTCGGGGTGTTCGAGGTCGAGGATGGCTCGGGCATCTGGGAGGTTGGGGGCTATTTCGTCGAAAAACCGGACGAGGCCGGGCTGGCGCTGCTGGCGGTGGCCTTTGGGGCGAAACCCTTTGTGGTGTCGGAACTGCCCGAGGTTGATTGGGTGGCGCATGTGCGGCGCGAATTGTCGCCGGTGCAGGCAGGGCGGTTCTTTGTTTACGGCAGCCATGACGCCGACAAGGTACCCGAAGGATCAATCGCGCTGCTGATCGAGGCGGCGATGGCCTTTGGCACGGGGCACCACGGCACCACGCTGGGCTGCCTGACAGCGCTGGACCGATTGGCGAACGACGGGTTTGTCGGGGAAAACGTGGCCGACATCGGTTGTGGCACAGCGGTGCTGGCGATGGCTGCGGCTAAAATCTGGCCAAATCAGGTGCTGGCCAGCGATATCGATATGCAGGCGGTGGATGTGGCCCGCGCCAATGTGGCCGGCAATGGTCTGGACGGGCGAGTGATCTGTGTCGAGGCCGCCGGATTCGATGCGCCCGAACTAAAGGCCGCGGCCCCTTTTGATCTGGTCTTTGCCAACATCCTGAAAGGGCCGCTGGTGGGGCTGGCGCCGGATATGGCCGATTCGGTCAAAAATGGTGGATTTGCAATTCTTTCGGGCATTTTGAACGAGCAAGCCAATGATGTGATTGAGGTTTATGTCCAAAACGGCTTCAATCTGATTGAAAGACATGAGATTGTTGAGTGGACGACGCTAATCTTGCAGAAAAACCCCGCGTAACTGTTGTAAAATGCCCAAAAATTGTCATATTAGTCATAATTGCGCCGTATTTTGGCGGCATCATCTTTTGATTCTAAATGCATAGTGAGGCTTTATGGCTGATCCAAATATGAAAGACTTTAGCAAGCGTGTGCGGCGTATTAACAAGCAGCACCGTAGGCTGTCGCAGGGGTTTGTTGCTTCGGTTAACCACGACGGGTTGATCGTCGCCAAGGTGCGCCGCCGTGGACCGCGCTTTCCGTGGAAGGGTGTTGCCCTATGCTTTGTCGCATTCTTTGCCTTCAAGGGGTTCCTTTTGGTGCAACTTGGGGAGGGCACGTTCACTGATCGTGTGCAGAAACTTGAAAATGGCACAATGGTCGAACAGGCCGGGGCATATGCCATGTCGGCAGATCCGCTTACAAAATGGATCGCGTCGCAAATCCAGTCATTCCTGCGTTAATTGATCGCTCTTTAACGACGTAAAAAAGCCGCGCCAGTTTGGGCGCGGCTTTTTCGTTTGCGAGTGGTGCCGCATTATTCGAGACAGGGAGCAACGCGTCCACCACCAAGCCAGTAATTGTGCTGGGCAAAAAATCCGGCTCGTGTCAGATTGGCAAACGGCTAGCGCAATGCCAGATGGTCGATGTCGCCGCGTGTCAGCCCGATGTCTTCCAAAGCGTAATCAGACAGCTTGGACAGCTCTTTGCGGGTTTTGCGGGTGCTGTTCCAGTTGGAATAAGATGTGCCAAGGTCAGCAATAAATGTGGTCAGGCGGTAGACACCGCGGGAAATACCGAGGTCGGAACCGCTTGCACCGTCAACCAGCAGACGGGTGTTATTATAGACAGTCATAGTCGTCTTCCTTTTATCAGGTGTTAGATGCAGCGATGTGCTGTAGTGTATTACTAAAACTGCACTTAGGCCTCGGGTTGGTGTCAAACAAGTCAGTCAAATCGCATATCCAATATGCGTCCCGTGCATAGCTTGGAATTCGGTTAATGGTTTGTAAATTAAGGCAAAATCAAGGTGGGTAAATGTCGAATTTGGCTTGTGAGGTGTCGAATTTCGCCGTGAATACTGTAATTTGCCCCGAAATTTAAATTCTCGCTCCTACAGCTTTCTATTTGGCAAATGTTCCCCTTTCGTGCTAGACGTTGCGCAAAGGCAACAAAAGCCGGCGGCAGCGAGGAGCAGTATGCGTGTTATCGGGATTGATCCGGGGTTGCGAAACCTTGGTTGGGGGGTGATTGATGTGGCTGGTTCCCGTCTGGGGCATGTGGGTAATGGCGTTTGCCATTCCGCAGGCGATGATCTGGCGGCGCGCCTGCTGTCGTTGCACACGCAGCTAAGCGAAATCATGGCACGGTTTTCCCCCGATACTGCGGCGGTTGAACAGACCTTTGTCAACAAGGATGGCGCAGGCACTCTGAAGCTGGGGCAGGCGCGCGGCATTGCCATGCTGGTTCCGGCGCAGGCGGGGATCAGCGTGGGGGAATACGCGCCGAACAAGGTCAAGAAAACCGTGGTTGGTGTGGGTCATGCCGACAAGGGGCAGGTGGCGCATATGGTGCGCTTGCAACTGCCCGGTGTGGAACTGGCCGGACCGGATGCGGCGGATGCTTTGGCGATTGCGATTTGCCATGCGCACCACGTGCAATCGGCGGGGCATTACGAGGCAGCACTGAGGAGGGCAAGCGCATGATTGGCAAGATTTCGGGACGGCTGGAATATCGCGCGATTGATCATGTGCTGATCGACGTGCGCGGGGTTGGCTATATCGTTTATGTATCGGATCGCACAATGGCGACCCTGCCTGCCAATGGCGAGGCACTGGCGTTGTTCACCGACCTGCTGGTGCGCGAGGATAATCTGCAACTGTTCGGTTTTACCACATTGCTGGAAAAGGAATGGCACCGCTTGCTGATGGGCGTTCAGGGGATCGGGGCCAAGGCATCAACGGCCATTCTGGGCACATTGGGCGCCGAAGGCGTCAGCCGCGCGATTGCCTTGGGCGATATAAACGCGGTGAAGGCGGCCAAAGGGGTTGGTCCGAAAACCGCGCAGCGGGTGGTGCTGGAGTTGAAAGACAAAGCGCCCGCCGTGATGGCGATGGGCGGCACAATGGCGGCCGCACAGGGTGATGTGATAGCCGAGGCCGAAGTGATCGAAACACCTGTGGTTGGGGCAGTCGCACCAACATCGGCCGCGGCCCAGAGCGAAGCCTTGTCGGCCTTGGGCAACCTTGGCTATGCCCCGGCGGATGCCTCGATGGCGGTGGCGCAGGCGGCGGGGGAAAACCCTGATGCCAACACGCCTGACTTGATCCGCGCGGCGCTGAAACTGCTGGCACCAAAGGGGTGATTGAATGACCGAACCTGACCCCACATTGCGCCCTGAACCACGCCCCGAGGATGCAGATCGTGCCTTGCGCCCGCAGGTGCTGGATGAATTCATCGGTCAGGCCGAGGCGCGGGCGAACCTGCGGGTGTTCATTGAAAGTGCCAAGATGCGCAAAGAGGCGATGGATCATGTGTTGTTCCACGGTCCGCCCGGATTGGGCAAGACCACTTTGGCGCAGATCATGGCACGCGAACTGGGCGTGAATTTCCGCATGACATCCGGTCCCGTGCTGGCCAAAGCGGGCGATCTGGCGGCGATCCTGACCAATCTGGAACGGGGTGATGTGCTGTTCATCGACGAAATCCACCGGCTCAATCCGGTGGTCGAAGAGGTGCTCTATCCTGCGTTAGAGGACTTCGAACTGGATCTGGTGATTGGCGAGGGGCCTGCAGCCCGCACGGTGCGGATTGAATTGCAGCCCTTTACGCTGGTTGGAGCGACAACGCGGCTGGGGCTGCTGACCACGCCGCTGCGCGACCGGTTCGGCATTCCGGTGCGGCTTCAGTTTTATTCCGAAGATGAGTTGCACGAGATCGTCGTGCGTGGCGCACGCCTGTTGGGGGTGCAATGCGAGGAAACCGGCGCGCGCGAGATTGCGCGACGCGCCCGCGGCACACCGCGGATTGCGGGCCGGTTGCTGCGCCGCGTGGTAGATTTTGCCACGGTAGAGGCCGGCGGCAGAGTTTCGCAGGCCTTGGCCGATAGTGCCCTGACCCGTCTGGCGGTGGACCATCTGGGGCTGGACGGGGCCGACCGGCGCTATTTGCGGCTGATTGCCGAAAATTATCAGGGCGGGCCGGTGGGGATTGAAACCATGTCGGCAGCACTTAGCGAAAGCCGCGATGCGCTGGAAGAGGTGATCGAGCCTTATCTGTTGCAACAGGGCCTGATCCAGCGCACCCCGCGCGGACGGATGTTGGCGCAAAAGGCGTGGCAGCATTTGGGAATGGCAGCGCCAAAATCAAAGCCTGATTTGTTTGGTTGAGGTTCGTCAGAAGAGATTCTATGCCTTCGGCGAGGATATTTGGACCATTTGGAAATGATGACACCTAAAGACATTGAACAGCATTTCACCGGTGCGGATGATGCCTATCGCTTTGCCCGCTGGGGGCGCCCGATTGTTCCGGTGGTGTTCGGCGTGACTGAGGAAACCCTTTCGACGGTTAAAGGCGCGATTGAAGCGGTGGTGGCCTTGGCGGGTCATAAAATGGCCGAAACTGACGCTGAACTGGGCGCCAACCTGATGATGTTCTTTTTCCACGAATGGGATGAATTGCTTCAGGTGCCCAAACTGGACGAAATGATCCCCGATCTGGCGCGGGTGGTTGAACGGTTAAAGGCCGCAGGCGGGCAGCAATATCGCGCGTTTCGCTTTGACAATGGCGGCGGTATTCAGGCCTGTTTTGTTTTCATTCGCATGGGCGGGGCGATGGCGGATCTGTCTGCCGACACCCTTGCCTTGGGGCAGGCGGTGCAGGCGATTTTGCTGTGGAGTGAGGCGGCTTTTGCCCGCCGCTCCCCCTTGGCGGTGTTGCCCGACAACGGCGCGGTTATTTTACGCCCCGAGATTGCGGCGCTGGTGCGGGCGGCCTATGATCCGGTTATGCC
>CAZIDQ010000172.1:0-5779 GCA_964538015.1 uncultured Marinosulfonomonas sp. | reverse complement strand
TAACCTGCCCCTTAGGAGGGGGCTGCTCTATCCAGTTGAGCCACGGGGCCGCTGCTCCGTGAATACGCATAAAGCCGATGGATTTCCAGCGCCAAAAAACACCACCTAAAGTGGGATGAATTCCAGCGTGTCCCCTTTGACCACCCCGTCGCAATCCGCAGGGATTACGACCAACCCGTCCGCCAGCGACAACAGCGCCACGCGGCCCGAAAATTCAGGCGACAGCAATTCCACTTCGCTGGTCTCTGTCAGCGGGTTGTCAACATAACGGGCTGGGCGAAATTCGATCCGGCCGGGGCGGCGCTTGGAATCACCGGCCGCCCGCACCAGCATCCGGCCTGCGCGACGCCGTGACAAGCCTGCGCGTTTTTCCAGCACTGGCGCACCGATCACCATCCATGTCACAAAGGCCGACACAGGATTGCCCGGCAGGCCAACGAATATCGCGCGATCCAATGTGCCAAAGGCAATCGGTTTGCCCGGTTTGATTGCCACTTTCATCACCTGCATCTTGCCGCCCGCCTCTTCAAACAGGCGCGGCATGTGATCTTCGTCGCCGACAGACACGCCGCCGGTGGTGATCACCATGTCACAACTGGCGCAAGCATTGACCAGCGCGGCCTTTAGCAGATCGGGCTTGTCGGGGATTGCGCCCAGATCGACCACCTCGATCCAGTCCTTTTTCAGCAGCGACAACAGGGTATAACGGTTCGAGTTCCATATCTGCCCGGCCCCCAACGGCTCGCCAGGTTGCACCAACTCGCTGCCAGTGGAAAAGATCGCCACACGCACCTTGCGCCGGACCTTGACAGTGCCAGCACCAATCGCCGCCAGCGCGCCGGTTTGGCGGGCACCGATTTTTGCACCGGCGGGCACAACGACCTGCCCTTTGGCGGCATCCCCGCCACTGGGGCGGATATGTTGGCCCACGAAGGGTTTGCGGGAAAATGTAATGGTGTCGCCGGACACCTCGCAATCCTCTTGCATCACCACCGCGTCAAAACCCGCAGGCACAGGGGCGCCCGTCAGAATGCGCAGGGCGGTGCCCGATTGCGGTTTATCATCCCCCGCGTCACCGGCTGCAATCCGGCCAATCACTGTCAGGGTCCACGGGCCATCCCCCGCTAGATCAGCGGTTTGCACCAGATAGCCGTCCATCGCCGAGTTATCAAAAGGCGGCAGCGGAATGGGCGAGGTCGCATCAAACGCCAGCACACGACCAATCGCATCGGTCAGGACGACATCCTCGACATCGTCCACCGCAGTTGCCAGCGCCAGCCCGCGTTCAATCGCGACATCCAGCGGTGTCAGGTTGTGGGCGTGACTGTCACAGCCACAGGCGGCAGGGTTTGATTCAGCGGGTGCGTTCATTGAGGAGCCTCGTTTGAAGAAAATAATCGGGTGCCGCTTTGGGAGGACAGAGCGGCACCCGCACGATCGGCTATCCCGTCCACTGCGACAGCAGGGATTCAGGCGCGGGACGTGAGTTGCGCCTTGGGGCCGATGTGGGTGTTCCGATGGCGATGAAACACAGAAAGGTTTCATCATCATCCAGTTTCAATGCATTGCGAAAGGCCTGCGTGCGCACCGCCTGACCGCTAAGGGCGCGGGCACCAAAGCCCATTGCATGGGCCGCCAGCAACACATTCTGCAACGCCGCCCCGCCCGAGGCCAGTTGGTCATCTACATGCGGCACGTCGGCAGTGCGGTTCAGGCGCAGCACCAGACCCAGCAACAGCGGGGCGCGGCTGGCCTTGTCGCGGGCGCGCGACAGGGCTTCGGAATCGGCATTGGGCAGGCGTTCGCGCAGGGCGGTTTCAAACACATCCGCAAGGGCGGAACGGCTGCTTTGGGGAAATTCGATAAACCGCCATGGACGCAGTTTGCCGTGATCTGGCGCGGCGGCTGCGGTAGCCATCAGGGTTTTCACCTGCTCGCGCGTCGGGCCGGGTTTGGCAACCCGCTTGGGGGAAACCGAATGCCGGGTCAGTATGGCCTCTATCACATCATTTTCCATGCCATCCCCTGCGGGGGCTTCAAACGGATGCACGATGTTGGACATTCGGACCACTCCTTTGGCAAGCGGCACAAACCGCATATTTGAGCAAAGCCTAATCCCACCATGTTTCGGCAGGATTTAAACACGGTTACATTGCATATCATCTTGTAAATTATTGTAACGAATTAGCCTTGACTTTGGTCAATTGTAAGCCTCATCGCATGGGCCAAACCGGCCATATTCACCGGCTTTTGCACCGTCACGATACCCTTAAGATCCTCGGGCAAAGACCCTTCGACCATGTAGCTGGAAATCACCATTGCTGGCAGTTCGGGGCGGATTTCCTGCAGCGCGGTGATCAGTTCAGCGCCATTCATTCCCGGCATCATCATATCTGTCACCACCGCATCATAACTGGCCGGATTGGTGCGGAAGGCATGTAGCGCCAAGGCCGGATTCGAGAACGCCTCGACCCGATATCCCAGCCGCGCCATCATCCGGCGGATGGTATAAAGCAGGTCTTCTTCGTCATCGACCAACAGAATGTGTTCGTGGCCCATCGGCGGGCGGGAATCCTGTTCCGTCTGGCCCTCGGTGACTTCGAATTCGGGGAATAGAAGGGTAAAACAGGTGCCGGCCTCCCGACTACTGCGCAGTCGAACCTTGCCGTCGGCCTCTTCTACCCAGTTACGCACAATCGCCAACCCAAGGCCCGTACCCTTGCCCACCGGTTTGGTAGAGAAGAACGGTTCGAATATCTTTTCCTGAATGTCTTGCGGAATACCGGGGCCATTGTCGTCAATTTCCAACCGGATCGTGCCCAGCGCCCCTTTGGGCAGCTTTTTCAGCCCCCCTTTGGTGCCACGATTTATCCGGCCAAGGCGCAGTTCGATCTGCCCGCCGGCATCCCCGATCGCCTCGACCGCATTATGACACAGGTTCATTACGATCTGGAAAAACGCCGTCGGATCAATATCGGTTGCAACCAGATCAACCGTTGAATTGAACTTAATCTGCACTGTCGGCGGCGTTGATACGCGGATCAGTTCTAGCGCCTCGTCAATCGCATGACTAAGCTCCAGTCGCCGTGGCCGCCCAGGTTGTTGGCGGGCAAACGTCAGCAGTTGCTGGATCAACGCACGCGCCCGCCGCGAAGCAATCTCGATATGTTCGATCGAGGCCTGAACTTCCTCGGGTGCGGCCATGTCTTCGGCTTCCAGTTTGATCAGTTCGGTGTTGCCAATAATCGTCATCAGAACATTGTTGAAATCATGGGCAACCGAACCGGCCAAAATCCCCACGGCCTCCATTTTCTGGACCTGTGCAATCTGTTCATCTACATGGCGTTTTTCGGTAATGTCTTCGCCCACGCCGATATAATTGGTGGTCTCGCCTTCCTCATTCAGCAGCGGCAACAGGCTTGTGGCGGCCCAGTAATGGCTACCGTCCTTGCGCAGGTTCTTGAACACGCCATGCCATGGCTCGCCTTTGCTAAGACGTTTCCAGATGTCCTGATAGGCGCCTTCCGGCGTATGGCCGGATTTCAGGATGCTGGGCGATTTCCCAATCAGTTCTTCTTCAGAGTAACCCGTCATTTCCAACAGCTTGCGATTGGCGAATTCGATCTTACCGCGCGTATCGGTGATCATGATCGAAGCCGGACTTTGCTGCACCACCCACGCCAGCTTGCGCTCTGCCGTTTGCGCGGATTTACGGGCTTCCAGTTCCTTTAACTGCGCCGCGTTCGATCGCAGCGCACTGCCAACCAGCGCAAAGATCATCAGTGCGATCAACCCCACCAAGGCTGTCAGCAATACCATCACACCGGCCAAAGACCGTACCAGCGCATCGCCATCTGACAAGGCTACAACAATTGTATCCAGATTGCGCTGCCGCTGATCCAGCCAATGGCGTTCCAACACCGCCAACGCCCGTAACGCATCCGAGTCATCCACCCGCACCAATGCGTCAATCTCCTCTGCGGTTTTCTGCTCGGAGATACCCTGTTTGATAATTTCGATATTGCGGGAGTATTCCTCGACCACCCGTTTGATGCGAGCCAACGCATCTTGCTCGACCGGATCAGGATTTGCCGCATGATAGGTCGCTATCGCATCCAGCAACAGGCTGCTTTGAGCCCGCAGGGTTTGTTCGTATTTTATATCCTGCCGCAGCACATAGTTCTTGAAATTGTGGATCATTCCGCCGTAACCGAAATACCCCCTGATCTCGGAAATCCACAGCCCTCTGGGGTCAGCCGCTTGCGAGTATTCTTCCCAACCGGTTTTGATATTGCGAAATCTTGAACTGGTTTCGTTACTTAACGCCAGCATCACCGCCAAAATCAGCAACAGCACCGCCGCGCCCGTAACCGCGATTGGCATTAACCGGCGGCGGCGTTTCGGGGTTGTGATGGGATGGTTCGGTCGCATGTCTGGTTTTGTACCCTTTAGGCAGTTTTTAAGCCAGTTCCGTGGGGTTTTCCATCAGTACAGGCCATAAAACACAGAAACAGGGTGCAGATTATAGGTTTATTGCTAAAGTGCACCAATATGATTCCAATCGAATGAAGGTAACCCGTGCAAAAGGAACTAATCCTTGTCGTCGATGACGATCCCCAGATCACTTCTTTCTTAAAGCGGTATCTGGAAAAGCAGGGGTATGGCGTCGAATGCGCGTCGGACGGACGCGAGATGCAGGCGGTTCTGGACCGGCAAAAGGTGGATCTGGTTATTCTGGACATCGGCTTGCCGGGCAAAAGCGGACTGGACATCACGCGCGATATCCGCCGGGATTCGAACTTGCCCATTCTGGTTTTATCCGGCAGTTCGGAAACCTTTGACCGCGTCGTCGGGCTGGAATTCGGCGCTGACGACTATATGGTCAAACCTTACGAGCCGCGCGAATTGCTGGCGCGCGTTCGCACCATTCTGCGGCGCGCAAAACCCGATGAACAGGTTTCGGCCAAAGCGGTTCTATACCAATTTGACAACTGGTCGGTAAACCTGAACGAACGCTCATTGGCGCGGGTAGATAGTGGTGCGGTTGAACCACTAACCACCACCGAATTTGAAATCCTTTATATGTTCGTCACCAACCCGCACACGGTATTCAACCGCAACCAATTGCTGGATGCTGCCCGTGGCCGCGAGAGTTTCGCAGGGGATCGGGCGATTGACGTGCATATCATGCGGTTGCGCAAAAAGCTGGAGTCTGGACCGGATGGCGGTGAATACATCAAAACCATCCACGGTATCGGTTACAGCTTTATCGCCGTCGTAAACAAGGTTAGCGCATAACCCGCTGCGCATGGCCGCTTTTACCAAGCGGAGTTGGCAGGTTTGCGACAACATCACCGGCAATATCCAGTGCCGACTTGATGCAGTTGGCCACGGAAACCCCGTTGGTATAATTGCCGATCAGATACAGCCCCTCGACCCGTTGCGGTGTTTCGAAAAACAGTTTTTGCCGCGCCGCATGGCCCAGCGTGTATTGCGGCAGGCCCAGTGGCCAGCGGCGAAAACGGGTGACAACCGGATCGCCCTTGATGCCCAGAACCTCGGACAGTTCAGCGTGCATTTGCGCCATCAAATCAATGCCCGACATCCGCGCCAATTCAGGGTTTCGCACCCCGCCCGCATAGGCCGAAATCGCCACAAACCCTTGGGGCGCGCGGTGTGGATACATGGTTGAGGCGAATTGCGAACCCGACAGGATACGCCCGTCATCCTTGGTCGACAAAAATCCCAACCCGTCCAACGGATGCGCCACCTGTTCACG
>CAZIDQ010000171.1:0-5795 GCA_964538015.1 uncultured Marinosulfonomonas sp. | reverse complement strand
ACCTATTACGGTGCCCGCCATGTAACGGCAAACAAACCAATTCTGAAACCCGAAGACATGAAGGGCCTAAAAATTCGCACCCCGAACGCCCCTGCGTTTCAACTGTTCCCGCAGGCCACCGGTGCTAATCCTACGCCGATGGCGTTTTCCGAAGTCTATCTGGCCCTGCAACAAGGCGTGGTAGATGCACAGGAAAACCCGCTGCCCACGATCCAGTTTAAAAAGTTCCACGAAGTGCAAAGCAACATCAACCTGACCGGACATATCATCAATTCTCTGGCGACGGTCGTATCCGGTACAACCATGACAAAACTGGGCGCAGAGGGTGCCGCCACACTTCAGGGTGTTACCCGCGATGCTGCGCTCTGGGCCTCTGGAGAGATCAACAAATCCGAGCAGGAACTGGTTAGCTGGTTCCGCGAGCAAGGCGTGAATGTCAACGAGGTGGATCGTGCACCGTTCATCGAAGCTGTTGCGCCGCATTTGAAAAGCGCTGACATGCCGTTCTCTGCAGACGTCTAGGACCGGCTGCAGGCCATTCAGGATTAACCCTGATAGTGAAAGCGGGTTCGGCGCAAATCGCGCCGGACCCTGTTTGATTTATTCAAAGGGGGGAGCATGGCCGAACAAGACACCATCGAAAGGTTGCTGGCCGAACAGGAAGCGCTGGAAGACAAACAGGCAAGCAAGGTCGTTATCGGGCTAAAGGACGTGCCGGTTCTGATCATTTTCTGGATTCTGTTTGCCACGGTTCTCGCCCAGTTTTTTACCCGTTATGTGCTGAATGACTCGCTGTCCTGGACAGAAGAGCTGGCGCGGTATCTGCTGGTGCTGCTGGTGCTGCTGGTGCTGCTGGTGCTGCTGGTGCTGCTGGGGTTTGTCGGCGCAATCCGGTGCCAGATTACCGACAGCCATATCCGGCTGGAATTCATCGATAAATATCTGGGGCGTTATACCGGTGCTGTAAAATTGTTTGCGCTGGTGCTGACCACAGGTTTCTTCATGGTTTCGGCGTGGTCGCTGTGGGTGCTGATCGAACGAACCACCTATCAGAAAATGGTCTCGTTGCCGTTTCCGAAATACTATTTCTATTCGCTGGTCATGGTGGCGCTGTTGCTGATCATCGTGGTGCCGTTGCGCCAGATTTATGCCCGCATTTTCAAAGGTAAAAAATGACCATCCTTATCCTGTTTTTTGCCCTGTTCACCCTGATGATCATGCGCGTTCCGATCGCTGTTGCACTTGGCTTGTCCTCGTTCGGATATATCCTGCTGGAAGGTTTGCCGCCGGTGCTGTTGTTGCACAATATGCTGAACGGCATGAACAGCTTTCCGCTGTTGGCAATTCCGTTTTTCATTCTTGCCGGAGGGTTGATGAATTCCTCCGGTATTACCAGCCGGATATTCGGATTTGCCCGCTCTATTGTTGGCTGGATGCATGGGGGGGTGGGGCATGTAAATATCGGCCTAGCATTATCTTTGCAGGCATGTCCAGTGCTGCGGTGGCCGATGCCGGTGGCCTTGGCGCGATTGAAATCGAGGCCATGCGCGAAGCGGGCTATGATGATGATTTCTCGGTCGGAATCACGGCGGCCTCGTCTACTATCGGGCCGATCATCCCGCCGTCGCTACCGTTGGTGATTTACGGGGTCATGGCCTCGGTTTCTATTGGCGAGCTGTTCGTCGCCGGAATTATTCCGGGACAGCTGATGGCGCTGGCATTGGGGGTTATGGTCTGGTGGACCGCCCGCAAACGCGATTATCCGCGCGATACCGCCTTTAGCATGTGCAATGTTGCCCACAGCTTTCGGTCGGCTGTTCTGCCATTGATGACACCGGTTATCATTGTCGGAGGCATCGTCTCCGGGGCCTTCACCCCCACCGAAGCCGCCGTCTGTGCCGCGACCTATGCGCTGTTTCTGGGTCTGGTTGTTTATCGGACCCTCAACTTTCGTAAACTGTTGCTGGTTTCGATGGAAACCATCGAAACCACGGCCTCAATCCTGTTGATCGTCGGCACCGCAACAGTCTTTGCCTGGATACTGACCGCCAAACAGGCCGCCGCAGTCTTTGCCAAAACCCTGCTGGGTCTGACCGAAAACAAAAATGCGGTGCTGTTGATGATCATGCTGGTGGTTCTGGTGATAGGTCTGTTCATGGAAACCATTGCGGCGATTTCGATACTGGTGCCTGTGCTGTTGCCTGTGGCAACCCAAATCGGTGTGGATCCGGTGCATCTGGGTGTGATTGTTATCCTGAACCTGATGATTGGTTTGTTGACCCCGCCCGTAGGTATGGTGCTGTATGTGCTGTCGCGGGTATCAGGCGTGCCGTTCGAACAATGCGTGCGTGCAACAGCGCCGTTTCTGGTACCGCTTGTCGGAGTGTTGTTATTGCTGACATTCATCCCGTCCCTCACCCTTGCCCTGCCTGAATACCTGTATCGCAATTAACTGGAATGCCCCGCACCATGAGAACCCTGACCTGCAATGAACCTTTCCAACTGTCCCTGACTGACCACCCGTTTGTGCATGCTAGCGGGGATGGGTTGGTGATTGAAATCAAGGCCATCGGCATTTGCGGTACCGATTACCACATCTATCAGGGCAACCAGCCCTATCTGTCCTACCCGCGGGTGATGGGCCATGAATTGTCCGGCACGGTCACGGATACGGCCGGTTCCGACAGGTTTGCAGTCGGGGATAAAGTGGTGGTCATCCCCTATCTGTCCTGTGGGGACTGCGGTGCCTGCCGCATAGGCAAAACCAACTGCTGTGAAAATATCGCGGTTCTGGGGGTGCACAAGGATGGCGGTATGTGCGAGCGCATTGCTGTGCCCGAAGAAAACCTTATCCATGCTGGTGGGCTAAGTTTTGATCAGGCGGCGATGATTGAATTTTTGTCCATCGGGCGCCATGCTGTTGCCCGTGCCGGTATGCGGCCCGACGGGCGGGTGCTGGTCATTGGTGCCGGACCAATCGGATTGGCCACCGCCGCTTTTGCCGCGCTGGAAGCACCCGATGTCACCATCGCCGACGTCGCCCCTGAACGCCTGGCCATGAGCGCCACGCGTTTCGGATTCAAAACGGCCGAACTCTCCTCCAAAGGGCCGATACACCTGCCGCAATCCCCGTTCGATTATGTCTATGATGCTACCGGAATATTCATTCAATGAATGGCGGGCTTGCGTATTTGGCCCACGGTGGCAGTTATATTCTGGTCGGTGTGGTGCAGGACGACCTGCAGTTCCCCGACCCAGAATTTCACCGCCGCGAAACCAGTCTGCTTGCCAGCCGTAACGCGCAGCGGGTCGATTTTGACTATGTGATCCAAGCGATTGAAACAGGCAAGATCGACACATCGGCCTTTCACACCCACAGTACCACACTTGAACGCGCGGTTCAGGATTTGCCTAAATGGGCCAATTCGCGCGGGGATGTGATCAAAGCGATTATCAGGACGTGATATCCCGATCCTGAGCAGAGGAGACCACGTTACTGTCTGCGGTGGTTTATCCCGTTAACCGGCTGGCAGATGCTGGTTCCAGATATGATCGAAAGTCGTTGTTAGACTGCAAAATACTGGCGGGTGCCATCGGGGTTAATGGACTTTCAGAATTCTGTCTTGATCTCTGCCCTACCAATCAGCCGGGCAGAGCGGCCATCGAATACAATTGGTATTATCAATAACCATCACACTTATATCAGTTTCATACTCACAGCTGTCGACACGACCTGTGCCAATGTTTTGCACCCAAGTTTTCTTTTTGAAGATCGTACAAGGTTTTTCACCTTTCCTTCCGACATATGGTTTGTTTCAGCGATCTCGCGCTGGTTGGCCCCATTGGCAAATGCATTCAGAATACGTTTTTCTTCATTCGAAAGTGGTTCTTTCCTCTGGATAGTATCGAGGAATTCGTCAAACAGCGTATCCAGACAATCCAGTTCTTCATCGGATATTTCCCTATCAGGGCGGCTAACCGTAAACCAGGAAAACGAAAACCCTTTACGTCGGGCAAAAATTGCCCCGTAGTTAAGGCCAAACTTTGTAGCTTCCTGCAAAACGCGGCTATTGCTTGAAAACGCAATTTCCGACCATCGTTTTGAGCCCGCGTGTGTCAGAGTCCAGAGGAATATCGGGTCCTTCAGAAAATACCCCCTGTCTTGATATATTTGCTGCCATTCCAAAGGGAACGCTGTGTCGAAATACTCGGGGCCGCTGATTGTGTAATTTATGGCAAACACATAGCCGGAAACCCCAATCTCCCTGACAACCTTTGTGCGCTCAAAGTAATTGTCGATCCTTTCCGGTAAGGGGATTACCGACATACGGTTTACTCCTGCAAACAAGATTGAAATGTCCATTAGGGCATTTCTCGGTGTCCTTTTGGACAAAATTGGCCCCAAAGACAACAAATAATTGCCCTTATAGATTGCATTAATGAATTTCATTTTGTTGATTTGAAGGGTTATATAAAATGTTTGGTTCAGAAAAACAAACCATGCAAGTTGCAGAGTTCACAAAGGATATGCTGACAACTATGGTTGAATATTTCGAGTTCTTTGCAGATAGCGAAGACGTTCTTACAGTCGAGGTCAATCATTTAGGAATATGGGTTGAAGAGCCCAGTACCAAAACCAAAAAATACTTTGGCAAAGCCCGATACTCACAGAGAGATAAAGAAAACATCAAACAAGCTAAAGCTCTGGGGGCGAACCATTGCAAATAACAATTGGCGGAATTTGCGACAACAGCGGTGTTAACTCTTATATCAACGGGTTTCTAAATCTGCGGCGCCGGGTGTTTATCGACAATATGGACTGGAAGCTGATCTCTCATAACCAGATCGAATACGAGCAATACGATACGATCGCAACGACCTATGTTATCGCCCACGAAGACGGAAAGGTGGTGGGGGGCGCACGATTGTTGAGAACTGACAGCAAACTTCCCACAACGTTTGGACTGACGCAGTATTCTTATATGATCCGGGACGCGTATCATGGATTGTTGCCCGGTTTGCCATCCGAAATTTGTTTTTCCGAACCCCCATCCGATAACACAACATGGGAGTTAACACGATTTGTATCTCTGGATGGTGCCCAGGTCGGGAAGGCAATTTTGACCGAAGTAAACCATTTCATTAAAGCAAAAAAAGCAAAAACCTGCCTGTTTTTAGGACCGCCGGTTTTCATGAGAATGAGCAAAACAATGGGCTACAAACCGACCCCGCTTGGCAAGATTGTCGGGAATGAATCCGGGCGTTTCTTGGCCTTTTCTTGTGACGTTGTATAGGCTGCGCAGAGGCCAGCTTTTAAACTGGTAAATGCCCCATAACCAGCAAGTATATGGAACTGATTGCCCCAAATTTTGCTGCTTTTCTCCCCACTTCACCTTCTACATCTCTGGCACAATAGATGCACATTACACTTAATAAGGCATTGCCAAATTGATTTCGGATATTTGAGGGTTCCTGATCCAGCATAAATTATTATGGTTTCATCTTACCATTCAGTTTGGTCGAGAAACTCGTCTCTGTCTGACGTCAGACAGGTAATGCAACTATAGAATAGTAAAGCATTTTCTTATATCGCAAGCATCATTGTTAATGAACGCTTGCGGGGTATCAGCGGCACTACCCCACCAACCCCTTCGCAAACTCCACCAGCCGTTCCAGCGCCTGCCCGAATACCGCATCTTCAACCGTCATCGCCACGCGGATATGGCTCGCTGCGGATTGGCCGAAACTGTTGCCCGGCATCACCGCGATGTGTTCGCTTTGCAGCAGGGCATGGC
>CAZIDQ010000170.1:0-5839 GCA_964538015.1 uncultured Marinosulfonomonas sp. | reverse complement strand
AGCAAGGGGTTGGCACCAGTTTTTCTGTCTGGGTTCCGGCCGCGCAGTTTGAGTAAGGCTGGTTGTTATCTTGTATGATTGGGGCCGAGCCATCTTGGTGGTAATTTGCGATCTAATGTAATCGGTTTGGGCGTTTGAATGGGTGGGATCTTTCAGGGGTGCAGCTGCATTCTGAATCAGTATGAGAGCATTTTAAATGTGATATGGCGGTTTTTGGCCAGTCCAGATTACGTGGTCGCACCACAAGGGGCTAACGGCGAACACTTCCCGATCCGCTATCTTGCAAAACGCCGGATCGGGATAACGATAGCAAACTTCCGATACATAAGGGGCTATTCTTTGAAAACACTGCAGCAAAGGGGTTGTCGCGAACGCCTTTAGCATTCGAGCATTACCTCGTTGGCGGGTTGGATATATCCACCCTTCATCCCCATCATCGAGCCGGGGTTGGGGCAATGCGCCACCACCACCTGCCCGTCCGCCAGCCGCACATCGGTCAAAAACCGTTTGTAGCGGCGGATCAGGCTGGCGGGGACAAGGGGGGTTTGAAAGCGCATGGGTTAGGCATATATCTGTTGATAGAAGCGCACAAGGAAAGCACGATGATGAACCCAACTGCCGCCATGCTGGTGATCGGCGACGAAATCCTTTCGGGACGCACGCAGGACACCAATACGCACCATTTGGCAGGCGAGCTGACGGGGCACGGGATTGATCTGAAAGAGGTGCGCGTGGTGGCCGATGACACCGGCGCGATCATTGCCGCCGTGCAGTATCTGGCGGAACATTATGACCATGTGTTCACCTCGGGCGGTATTGGCCCCACACATGACGACATCACCGCCGATGCCGTTGCCGCGGCCTTTGGCACCCCGATTGATGTGCGCGACGATGCCCGCGCCCTGTTGATGGCGCATTACGAACGCGCAGATGTTGAAGTGAACGAAGCCCGCCTGCGAATGGCCCGCATCCCTGACGGGGCCGACCTGATTGAAAACCCGATTTCGGCCGCCCCCGGTTTCACCCTGAGGAATGTGCATGTGATGGCCGGTGTGCCGATGATCTTTCAGGCGATGGTGGCCTCCCTGCTGCCCACCCTGTCGGGTGGTAAACCGCTTCTGTCCAAAACCCTGCGCCTGATGCAGCCCGAAGGGGTAATCGCCAAACCGCTGGCCGATCTGGCGGCCGAGTTTCCGGAAATGTCATTCGGATCCTATCCGTTTTACCGCGATGGCACCTATGGCACCAACATCGTCGGACGCGGCACCGAGGCCGATAAACTGGACGCTGCAATGGCCCGTCTGGCCGCCCTTTTCCAATAGGCCGCAAAATGAACCTGAAACAAACCCTTTACGACACCATAGAGGCAACCTGGCCTGCCGCCGAAGTTGCTGCGGTTGGAAGCTGGACAATCCGCAGCGGCGCAGGCGGGGGGCAGAGGGTTTCGGCCTGCACTGTAAACGGTCCGATCAGCGCGGAAGATATTTCGCAAGCCGAAGATGCCATGCTGGCCCTGAACCAAGGGCTTTTGTTCATGGTTCATGAGGATGAAAAAGAGCTGGACATGATGCTGGCAGAACGGGGGTATCGCGTGCATGACCCTGTTGTGATGTATCATTGCCCTATCGAAACCCTGACCAAAATCGCCCCCGAACGCCTTGCCGCCTTTCCGGTCTGGCCGCCGCTGGCCATCATCAATGAAATCTGGACCGAACAAGGTATTAGTGCAGGGCGTCAAGCCGTGATGGCCCGTGCGATGGGGCCCAAAGCGGCCATCCTTGCCCGCCAGAACGACCGCGCCGCAGGTGTTGCCTATGTGGCCATCCATGGCACCACCGCCATGTTGCACGCACTGGAAGTTGTGCCCGAGCAACGCAGACAAGGTGTAGCCATCAATATAATGGGGTGCGCGGCGATTTGGGCACAAGATAACGGTGCCACCGATTTCAGCGTGATTTGCGTGCGCGATAACCTGCCCGCGAACCGGCTGTATGCTTCCCTGAACATGAAAAATGTGGGATACTATCACTACAGAATAAAAGACCCAAAATAAGGGCTTAGCAGGTTTGACTGAAGATATGAAAAACCCGATTGCACTCGACCTACCCATGGTCGATCCGTTACCCGAGGGAACGCAGAAGTATTTTGACCTCTGCACCGATAAGCTCGGCCTGATTCCCAACGTGTTACAGGCCTATGCCTTTGACATCGACAAGCTGAACACATTCGCGGCGCTGTATAACGACCTGATGCTGGGCAACAGCGGGCTGACCAAACTGGAACGCGAGATGATCGCGGTTGTGGTTTCGTCGATCAACAAATGTTTCTACTGCCTTGCCGCGCATGGCGCTGCGGTGCGGGAACTGTCGGGCGACCCGATCCTTGGGGAAATGATGGTGATGAACTATCGCGCGGCCGATCTGGATGCCCGCCAAAAGGCGATGCTGGATTTTGCTGCCAAACTGACCGAGGACAGCGCCAAGATTGAAGAACCCGACCGTCAGGCGCTGCGCGACGCGGGTTTCAGCGACCGCGATATCTGGGACATCGGCGCGGTGGCCGCGTTTTTCAACATGACGAACCGCGTAGCATCAGCATCCGACATGCGCCCCAATGACGAGTATCACGCACAAAATAGATGAGCATCCGAACCTACATACTGGCCAGCGCCTGCGTTGTCTTGATGCCGATGGCCGCGATGGCCGCTTTGCTGGATTTTCCGGGTAATGCCCTGCTCACCGGCGAAGAAACTGTTGGTCGTGGCAGCTACAAAGTGCCGGTGGGGGCATGGCAGAACGGTGAATTGCCATTGGTTGTGGCCGAAGGCGAAGTCATGCAACAGGCATGGAAAATCACAGCCTCGGGCCTGACATCGCTGCAAATCCTGGACCCGTTGAAAACGCAACTGACGGCTGAGGGATTCGAAGTTATTTTCGAATGTGAAACCGATACCTGTGGCGGGTTCGATTTCAGGTTTGAAACCAACGTGATGCCCGAACCCGTGATGCATGTCGATCTGGGCGATTTCCGGTTCCTGTCGGCCAAACGCAAAGGGGCGGATGCCCCCGAATATGTAACCCTTCTGGTCAGCCGCAGCCAGAATGCGGGTTTTGTGCAGCTGGTGCGTGTCGGGGAACCGGCGGATGAGACCGAATTGGTGGCCTCGACCAAAAGCCCCGCCCTGACCACCATTTCCGAATCCCCTCCCGTAGATCAACCTGTATTACCGCTGGAACAAGCGTTGCAGGAAACTGGGCATTTCATTCTGGAAGATCTGGTGTTTCAAACCGGATCATCCGATCTGGGGGATGGTGATTTTGCCACTCTGGCCACGCTGGCCGATTACATTAAGGCACATCCAGACAACACCTTTGCGCTGGTTGGACATACCGATGCCGAAGGATCGCTTGCTGGTAATATTGCGCTATCAAAAAAACGCGCTGCATCCGTGGTACACCGCCTGATCAAAGATTACGGCGTAGACAAAAAACAGATCAGCGCCGAAGGCAACGGGTTTCTATCCCCTCGCGCCAGCAACATGACCGAAGATGGACGGGCCCAAAACAGACGGGTCGAAGTGATAGACACCTCGACCCGTTAACCTGAAACCACTTACAAAACCGTTAGGTGTTTTCTACCACGCATCCGGCCCTTTTTCGGCAAAGGAATGCACAAGGAAATCAATAAACGCGCGCACCTTTGGCTGGGTAAACCGGCCCGGCGGATAGACCGCGTAAATCCCCTGCATTTCGTTTGGCAGGTCCGGAATGGCCTCTTCCACCTGACCTTTGGCAAGCGCATCGGCGTAAAGAAAGCTGGGCAAATAGGCGATACCAAGACCGGAAATGGCAGCGTTCAACAGTGATTGTCCGTCATTCACCGACAACCAGCCGGCTGTGCGCACTTGCCGCTTTTCACCGGATGGGGCGGTCAGTTTCCAAACGCTGCCGTTGGACTGGTTTGAATAGTGCAACAGTTTGTGCTCGTTCAGATCGTCGATCTTTTCCGGACGTCCGTATTTATCAAAATAGGCGGGTGATCCGACCATGCGTTTGGTGGTTTCGGTCAACTTTCGGGCACGTAGCGTGCTATCCTCCAGCTCTCCGATCCGCACGGCAAGGTCAAACCCTTCCGAAATCAGTTCAACGTAGCGATTGTTCAGCACCATATTGACGGTGATATCGGGAAATTCCTGTAGGAATTCACCCAATACAGGCGACAAATGGTTCACACCGAAATCTGTGGCGACCGATATCCGAAGCAGTCCGGATGGCGCCGATTGCATTGATGTAACCAGTGCATCCGCTTCGCCGGCATCGTTCAGAACGCGACGTGCGCGGTCATAATATGCCAATCCTATTTCCGTCGGGCTAACCCGCCGGGTTGTTCTGTTTAACAGCCGCGCCCCCAGACGCGCCTCAAGCGATGAGACATGTTTTGATACGGCTGATTTGGAGATGCCCATCTTGCGGGCAGCGTCTGTAAAGCCGCCTTGATCCACAACAGTGGCAAAGGCCTCCATCTCAGTTAATCTATCCATCTTATTTCCTGTATTTGTGTGGCAGTGACCCATTTATCGCGGTCAAATCAGGCAAGAATGGGGTGAAGGCCGGACAATACTGCGGTTTCTGAATTATCGTTCAGAAACTGGAAACAGGCGCAACGTCTTGTTTTACGGGTTGTTTATCGCGATCAGGGTTTAGAATCCCCACTTTTCGGGCACATTGTTTCCTTTGGCGTCGCGTAAATTTGGCCGTGATCACAGACCCGTTAGGCCAAAATCCCGCCTAAAGATTCGCCGCCAGACGCGTGCCTTGTTCAATCGCACGCTTGGCGTCCAGCTCGCCTGCCACATCGGCCCCGCCGATCACATGCGGTGTGATACCAGCCTTTGTCAGCGCATCCGCCAAACCTGTTTCGGAAACTTGACCGGCACACAGAACGACCGTGTCCACCGCAATAACCTGCGGATTTTCACGGGCTTGGCCAAAGGAAATATGCAGACCCGCATCGTCAATCCGCTCATAGTTCACGCCGGTCAGCATTTTCACCTGTTTCATCTTCAATTCCGCCCGATGAATCCAGCCGGTGGTTTTGCCCAGCCGCTTGCCTGCTTTTTCCGCCTTGCGCTGTAACAGCATCACATCACGGGCAGGCGGCGTGGGTTGTGGTCCGGCGGGGCTCAGGCCACCGCGCTGGTCTTCGGGATCACCGACACCCCAGTTGCGTTTCCATGCCTCCAGATCCTCGGTCAGATGTTCATCGGGGTTGTGCACCAGAAATTCGGCCACATCAAAGCCGATGCCACCCGCGCCGATAATAGCCACCCGTTTGCCAACGGGGGCCTTGTTGCGCAGCACGTCGATATAGGACAACACGTTGTCGCGGTTCTGCCCGTCGATCTGTGGATCGCGAGGGATGACGCCGGTGGCGATGATCACTTCGTCAAACCCTTGCAGGGCCTCGACATCCGCCACTTGCCCCAGCCGCAAGTCGATCCCTTCGCGGGCAACCATGGTGCGATACCAATCCACCAACCCGTAAAATTCCTCTTTGCCCGGCACCTGTTTGGCCATGTTCAACTGGCCACCCAACTGGTCGGCCTTGTCAAACAGGGTCACCTTGTGCCCGCGCTGTGCCGCCGTTAGCGCCGCCGCCAGACCGGCAGGGCCAGCACCGACAACGGCAATTGCTTTGGGCGTTTGGGCGGGGGCCAGCGGCAGTTCGGTCTCATAGCAGGCGCGCGGATTAACCAGACAGGTCGAGATTTTGCCCGAGAACGTGTGATCCAGACAGGCCTGATTGCAGGCGATACAGGGCGCGATTTCGGCGGCGCGGC
>CAZIDQ010000169.1:2303-5889 GCA_964538015.1 uncultured Marinosulfonomonas sp. | reverse complement strand
CCCGATTTCTGGACCCTGTTTGGTGCGGCCGTCACCATCGCCGCCGGTATCTACGCCTTTATGCGCGAGCGCCGCTCCCAATCCCCCCTTCCATCACGGGGGCAAGCACAGTAAGACAGGCGCACCCAGTTTGAACATTTCAAAAGGACACCCCAATGAACACCATTATCGACATTTTCGCCCGTGAAATTCTGGACAGCCGGGGCAACCCGACCGTCGAAGTGGATGTTATTCTGGAAGATGGCACAATCGGCCGCGCGGCGGTGCCTTCGGGCGCGTCCACCGGCGCCTATGAGGCCGTGGAAAAACGTGATGGCGATGCCAGCCGTTATGGCGGCAAGGGTGTGCTGGGGGCGATTGCTTCGGTCAACGGTGAAATCGCCGAGGAACTGGTCGGCATGGACGCCAGCGAACAGGAAGTCATCGACGCAATGATGATCGAGCTGGACGACACCCCGAACAAATCGCGTCTGGGCGCCAACGCCATTCTGGGCGTGTCGCTGGCCGTGGCCAAAGCTGCCGCCGATGATGCAGCCCAACCGCTGTTTCGCTATGTCGGTGGCACTGCCGCCCGCGTTTTGCCCGTGCCGATGATGAACATTATCAACGGTGGCGAACACGCAGACAACCCGATCGACATTCAGGAATTCATGATCATGCCGGTCGCCGCCGAAAACATCCGCGACGCCATCCGCATGGGGGCCGAAGTATTTCACACCCTGAAAAAAGAACTGTCAGCCGCCGGTTTCAACACCGGAATAGGTGACGAGGGCGGCTTTGCCCCCAATCTGTCATCCACCCGCGACGCGCTGGATTTCATTCTGAAAGCGATTGAAAAGGCAGGCTACAAGCCGGGTTCCGACATCTATCTGGCGCTGGATTGTGCCGCCACCGAATATTACGTCGATGGCAAATACGAAATGAAAGGCGAGGGAAAAAGCCTGACATCCGCCGAAAATGTCGCCTATCTTGAGGCGCTGGTGGCCGATTACCCGATCATCAGCATCGAGGACGGCATGTCCGAGGACGACTGGGACGGCTGGGTCGCGCTGAACGCCGCACTGGGTGACAAAATCCAGCTGGTCGGGGATGACCTGTTTGTCACCAACCCCGAGCGCATCGCCACGGGCATCGAGAAAAAGGCCGCCAATTCTCTGCTGGTAAAAGTCAATCAAATCGGCACCTTATCGGAAACTCTTGAAGCGGTTGAAATGGCCCACCGTGCCGGTATGACCTGCGTGATGAGCCACCGTTCCGGCGAAACCGAAGACGCCACCATCGCCGATCTGGCGGTTGCCACCAACTGTGGCCAGATCAAAACCGGCTCGCTTTCACGCTCGGACCGGCTGGCAAAATACAACCAGTTGATCCGGATCGAGGAAATGCTGGGCGAAAGCGCGAAATACGCCGGGCGTTCTATTTTGAAGTGATCTTCCCTGACCCCGCCTCGCTTGCTCTGGTGGCAATGGTCGCCTTCGGGGCGTCCGTGCTTGGCGGGGTCACGGGCTATGGCACCGGCCTGCTGCTGCCCCCGGTCCTGATCCCTATCATCGGGGCCGAGGCCGTGGTGCCGGTGATCGGCGTTGCCTCCCTTTTGACCAACACCAGCCGTGTCTGGGCGTTTCGCGAAACGCTGGATATCGCCCTGTTCAAACGCATCACGTTGGTGGCGATCCCGACCACCATTCTGGGTGCTTACGGCTATTCCCTGCTGACGGGGCCGTGGGCAATGCTGCTGATCGGAACGGTGTTACTGTTGCTTGTCCCGTTGCGCCATATCGCAAGACGCAAAGCGCTTTTCCTGTCCTCGCGCGGGGTGCTGGGGGCGTCGGTGATATACGGCGTAGTTGTTGGCGGAACGGCGGGATCTGGCGTGGCGTTGCTATCTATCCTGATGGCGGCGGGCCTGACCGGCATGGCTGTAATCGCTACGGATGCAGCCATCAGCATTGTCCTTGGCATGATTAAATCCGTCACATTTACCGCAGCCGGCGCGCTGGATTTACGCCTGTTGGTCTGGGCCGTTTTGATTGGACTGTCAGCCACCCCTGGTGCGTTTATCGCCAAACGGTTTTCCCATCACCTAAAAGGCGGCACCCACATCCGGATCCTTGATGCAAGCGTTCTGGCGGGCGCAATATTCCTGATCATTCGCGGGTATTCTGCGATTTAGCTGCTAATTTCAACGCCTTGAAACTTTGGCCAAAATCTGATTAAACGCTGGTTATGCTATTGAATAATCCGATATTTTCAGGAGTCCCCAGTTGTATAAATACTTGCTTGCATTTGCCTTGCTTACCTCGGCCTGCGTGGTTGTTGTTCCTGAATCAAAGGAACTAAGAGAGGCCCGTGTTCCGATACTTCCGGCCAACCCCTGCGAAACCAAAAGTGCGCGCAGTTGTTCCTATTTCAACGCCCCCGTTGCACTAAAACCCGGTGCCATCCGGCTGCGTGATCGCGCCCTGCCGTTCTTTCGCACAGCCAAGTCAATCGAGTTCGTCGATGCGCGCCCCGTCAAATGGGTGGCCCCGTCCGGCACACTGACCGATGGGGCCTCGATTCCGAAAATGTTTTTCAAGGTAATCGGCACCCCGCGCAGCAAGGAATTCATCAACGCAGCCACCCTGCATGACGCCTATTGCGGGGTCGGCAACGGCAGCTTGCCGCAATACCACTCGGACCGGTGGCAAAATGTGCACCGGATGTTCTATGACGCGCTGCGGGTGGATGGCACGCCATCGAAAAAGGCAAAAATCATGTATGCCGCCGTCTATCTGGCTGGCCCGCGCTGGACCATGCCGGGCGACAAACCCAAGGTTAAGACCCTCCCCGGGGTGATGGTTGTCACCGCCCCGATGATCGCCGGTCCAAGCAACACACCTTTGCCCAAAATTGTCCCCAAAGCCGTGCTGCAAGACGAGATGGCAGCCGCCGCGGATTATATCAAGACCAACAACCCCTCATTGGCCCGTCTGGAACGCTATCTTCAAAAACGCGAACGCGAAATTTTAACCCAAATCGCCAACGAACATGCGGAAAACGATGATATAGGATCCGCATCCGGCCCCTCTGCCCCCAGCCCCAATGACCCCGATTATTATTGACCACTGTGATGTCCGAGATCGCCGAACAGATCATTCGCCAGCTAAACCTGTCCCCCCATCCCGAAGGCGGGCACTACCGGCAAACGTGGATTGCGGATGCCACCACTGGCACCCGTCCGGACGGAACAGCGATATTGTTCCTGTTGAAAGCAGGCGAGGTCAGCCGCTGGCACCGGATTGATGCAGTCGAAATCTGGCACTACTACGCTGGCGCGCCGCTGATCCTCAGCATGGCAAAAACCAGAGCAGGCCCCGCGCGTGACCACGCCCTTGGACCGGACGTTCTGAACGGCCAGTCCCCGCAACTGATTGTCCCCACCCGCCACTGGCAAGCCGCGCGCAGCACAGGCGACTATACACTGGTCGGCTGCACCGTTTCCCCTGCCTTTCATTTCGAAGGGTTTGAAATGGCGAACGAGGGTTTCGAAATTCCACGCTAACCTCTCTATCTTTGTTCAGCAAATATCCGCGCCGCAGGCTTC
>CAZIDQ010000169.1:0-2203 GCA_964538015.1 uncultured Marinosulfonomonas sp. | reverse complement strand
AACCCACCCGGCCTGCTGACCTTGCCCCCGCCAACAGCCGCCCCCACACCGGTGGTCATTGGCGCAGACGTCGACATTCCGCGCAACACCCGTACCGCCAGATAGGCGAACGCTTGCGCTTCCAGCATATCACCGTCCAGCCCCACGTCCTCGACCGGTTGAACAGGGCAATCCAGCAGCACCTCGAGCATCGCCATCATTACCGGATTGCGCCGCCCACCCCCACAGACCAGCACCCGCGCGGGCGGAGTTGGACAATGCTCCATCCCCTTGGCTACACAGGCTGCAGCAATCGCCGTCAGCGTCGCGGCAGCATCTGCATCGGGCAGCCCGGACACCAGTTCCAGAATATCCGTAAAATCGTTTCTATCCAGCGACTTGGGTGGTATCCGGTGAAAATATCCGCGCTGCAAAAACGCCTCGACCAGTGCCTCGTCCACATCGCCATTCGCGGCTAGTTCTCCGTCCCGATCACACTCCAACCCCAGTCGCGCCGCCAGCAGATCATTGATCGGCGCATTGGCGGGACCGGTGTCAAAGGCCAGCAATGCGCCCTCGTCTTCGGGGGCGGATTTAGCGGGATCGACCCATGTCACATTTCCCACGCCGCCTAGGTTCAAAAACACCAACGGTGCATCTGCCTCTATCCATTTGGTACAGGCAAAATGAAAGAACGGGGCCAACGGCGCGCCCTGCCCGCCCATTTCCACATCCGCGCTGCGAAAATCCCAGACCACGGGGCGCTCCAGAACCTCGGCCAACACCTGCCCGTTGCCCGCCTGATGTGTGCGACGCCCGGCGGGATCATGCGCGAGTGTCTGTCCGTGAAACCCGATCAGTTCCGCATCGTCAAAACCCGACAATACCTCGGCGTGGGCGGTTTCCACCAGTTCGGCAGCCGCCGCCACGCCCGCCTCGCCTGACCATTTTCCAAACGCCGCCGCAATACCTGCCCGCTCGGCCTTGGAATAGGCGCGGTAGGCGCTGTCGCCAAACTCAAGGATTTCCTTGCCATCTGTCAACAGCATCGCCGCATCCACCCCGTCAAGCGAGGTGCCCGACATCGCGCCAAGCGCCCAGACCGGTCCTGTTTTCAACATCCTCTTTCCCTTCGCCGCTGTCCCCGATATATCAGGGCGCAACGCACATGAGAACGGATATTTGATACCATGACCTACCACGCCAAATCAGAGTTTATGCGGGTGATGCTGGAACGCGGCTTTGTTGCTGATTGCACCGATTACCAGGCATTGGATGAAGCCCTGATAAACGGGGTGGTTCCGGCCTATATCGGCTTTGACGCCACGGCGAAATCACTGCATGTGGGCAGCCTGATCCAGATCATGATGCTGCGCTGGTTGCAAAAAACCGGCCACAAACCGATTGTTCTGATGGGCGGCGGCACCACCAAGGTGGGGGACCCGTCTTTTCGCGCCGACGAACGCCCGCTGCTGGATGACGCGGCAATCAATGCCAATATTGCAGGCATCAAGCAGGTCTTTTCCAGCTATGTCAGTTTTGGCGATGGCAAAAACGATGCTGAAATGGTCAACAACGCCGAATGGCTGGATGATCTGAATTACCTGTCATTCCTGCGCGACATCGGGCGACATTTTTCGGTCAACCGGATGCTGGCGTTTGAATCCGTCAAATCACGGCTGGACCGCGAACAGTCGCTGTCGTTCCTTGAATTCAACTATATGATCCTGCAAGCCTATGATTTCCTTGAGCTTAACCGCCGCTATGGCTGTTTACTGCAAATGGGTGGCTCGGACCAATGGGGCAATATCGTCAACGGGATCGACCTGACCCGCCGCGTGCTGGACAACCAGATTTTCGGCCTGACCACGCCGCTGCTGGAAACCTCGGACGGCAAGAAGATGGGTAAATCACTGGATGGCGCGGTTTGGCTGAATGCCGACATGCGCAGCCCTTACGAATTCTGGCAATTCTGGCGCAACACCACGGATGCGGACGTTGGTCGCTTCCTGAAACTCTACACCGAGCTGCCGGTTGAGGAATGCGAGCGTCTGGGTGCGCTGGAAGGGGCCGAGATCAACGAGGCCAAGATCCGCCTTGCCAACGAGGTCACCACACTGGCGCATGGCGCAAAGGCTGCCAAAACCGCCGAAGCCACAGCACGCGAAGTGTTTGAAAAGGGCGGCGTGGGCGATGATCTGCCCACCCTGTCGCTGACAGCGGA
>CAZIDQ010000168.1:0-5995 GCA_964538015.1 uncultured Marinosulfonomonas sp. | reverse complement strand
ACCACACGGCTGCGCAGCAGTTTCAGGCGTTCGCCATCCACGTCACACCACGCACCCGGAAAGGGTGACAGCCCGCGGATCAGCCGATCCACTTCGACCGCCGGCTTGGACCAATCCACCCGTGCCTCGGCTTTGTCGATTTTCTTGGCATAGGTCACGCCCTCTTCGGGCTGTGAAACAGGCTCTAACCGGTCCAGATTTGCCAAAGCCTCGACAATTGCCCCAGCGCCCAACGCCGACAGGCGGTCGTGCAATTGCGCTGTAGTTTCCTCAGTCCCAATTGTCACCGCCTTGCGCAGCAACACCGGCCCCGTGTCCAATCCGGCTTCCATCTGCATAATGCAAACGCCGGTTTCCTTGTCCCCTGCCATGATCGCCCGATGGATCGGCGCCGCACCGCGCCAGCGTGGCAACAGGGACGCATGGATGTTCAGACAGCCCTTTGCGGGTGCGTCCAGAGCCGCTTGCGGCAGGATCAGCCCATAGGCCACCACCACGGCTATATCAGGCTCTAACGCTGCAAATTCCGCTTGTTCGGCCTCGCCTTTCAGCGACTTGGGAAAGCGCACCGGCAGGCCCAGTTCTTCGGCTTTTGCCTGCACCGGACTGGGCCGATCCTTTTTACCGCGCCCCGCCGGACGTGGCGGCTGGCAGTATACGCAAAGCACTTCGTGCCCTGCCCCAACCAAAGCCTCTAACACCGGTACCGAAAAATCCGGCGTGCCCATGAACACAACTTTCATCGCACCCCTTTCCGCGCCTTGCGCAGCAACATATCGCGTTTCACCTTGGACAGGTTGTCAAAATACATCCGTCCATTCAGGTGATCAATCTGGTGCTGAACGCTGGTCGCCCATAGCCCGACAAAATCCTTTTCCTCAACCTGACCCACCTCATTCAAAAACCGCACCGTCACCGCGCGGGGCCGTTTGATCACAGCCGATACGCCGGGCAGGTTCGGGCTGGCCTCCTCATGTTCGCGCAATTTGGCGGACGCATGTAGCACCTCGGGGTTGGCCAGCAAAACCGCCTGCCCGCGTTCCTCGGAACAATCCACTACCGCAAGGCGCAACATCACCCCGATCTGTGGCGCGGCAAGGCCCACGCCGGGCATCGCGTCCATGGTTTCGACCATATCCGCCCATATGCCGCGCACCTCATCCGTCACTGCCTCCACCGGCGCACAAACCGTTTTCAACCGCTTGTCGGGGTAGGGCACAAAGGGGCGGATCATGCCTTTTCCCGTGCCCGCTCGCGTTTCAGTTTCACCATTTTGCGGGTGATCATCTGGCGCTTTAGCGGTTTGAGGTAATCAATGAACAGCTTGCCATCCAGATGGTCGATCTCATGCTGCACACAAGTTGCCCACAGCTTGTCAAACTTCGCCTCACAAGCGGCCCCGTGCATATCCAGCCACGTTACCTTCACCTCGGCGGGGCGCTCAACATCGGCATATTGCTCGGGGATCGAAAGACAGCCCTCTTCATAGGTGTTCATTTCGTCGGAAACCCACTGAACCTTAGGATTGAACAATGCCATCGGCTGCGGGTCAGCACCCTCTTCCTTGATGCAATCCATCACGATTAGACGTTGCAAAACACCCACCTGTGGTGCTGCCAGTCCGATACCCGGCGCATCGTACATGGTTTCCAGCATGTCCTCGGCCAGCTTGCGCATTTCATCACTGACCCCTTCAACAGGGGCACAAGCCTTTTTCAGGCGCGGGTCGGGGTGTATCAGGATCGGTCGTATGCTCATATCGCCCATGTAAGACATGATGCGCCAACGTGCAACGCCCCTTGCGATTATGGCGCAATCCGCTAGCGTGCTGGCAAAATGGATAAGGGACAAAACCATGAGCTTTGACGACATCATCAACCGCCGCAACACTCACTGTGCCAAATGGGACGTGATGGAGCCGCTATACGGCGTGCCCCTGAAAGACGGCATCGCCATGTGGGTCGCCGATATGGATTTTCGCGCGCCCGATTGCATTCAGGACGCGGTGCAGAAAATGCGTGATCACGGGATTTACGGCTATTTCGGAGATGATGCGGACTACAAGGCGGCGATCCAATGGTGGATGAAAACCCGTCACGGCTGGGATGTGAAGGCTGGCGATATTTTCACCACTCATGGACTGGTCAACGGCACGGCGCTGTGTGTGGATGCGTTTACCGAAAAGGGCGACGGTGTGGTGCTGTTCACCCCCGTTTACCATGCCTTTGCCAAGGTGATTAACGCCGCTGGGCGCAAGGTGGTGGAATGCCCTCTGGTCAACAATGGCGGCCGCTATGAAATGGATTTCGCCGCCTATGACGCGCAGATGACCGGGGCGGAAAAGATGGTGATCCTGTGCTCGCCGCATAACCCCGGCGGACAAGTCTGGACGCGGGATGAATTGCAGGGCGTGGCCGATTTTGCCAAGCGGCATGATCTGCTGCTGGTGTCGGATGAAATCCACCATGACCTGATTATTTCCGATGCCAAACACACGGTGATGCCGCTGGTTGATCCATCCATCGCGGATCGTCTGGTGATGATGACCGCTGTCACCAAAACCTTTAACATCGCGGGCGCCCACACCGGCAATGTGATCATCGCCGATCCCGACCTACGCGCCAAATTTGCCGTCACCATGCATGCGCTTGGCATGTCGCCCAATTCCTTTGGCCTGTTCATGACCACCGCCGCCTATTCACCCGAAGGGGCCGCGTGGGTGGACGAATTAACCACTTATCTGGCTGGAAACCGCGACCTGTTTGATACAGCGATAAACGCCATCCCGGGGCTGAAATCCATGCCGCTGGAAGCCACCTATCTGGCATGGGTCGATTTTTCCGGTACGGGGATGGACGCGGTGGAGTATACCGCGCGGGTGGAAAAAATTGCCAAAATCGCGATGAACCACGGCGAAACCTTTGGCGCTGGCGGCGAAACCTTCCTGCGCTTCAATCTGGCCACGCCCCGCGCCGTGGTGCAGGAAGCAGTTGATCGGCTAAAGGACGCGTTCTCCGACCTACAGTAGGGCGGGGTTCACCCCGCCACCAGATTCAATCGATGGGCGGAACCGCCCATCCTACACACCAAATAACCGTTGGGTAAAAACGCCGCCGACCCGTTAACCACCTTTCCCCGCGCATTCTGGCATACGCAAATCATACGCATTCCAGACACTTCTTTTCCCCAGCACCTTGTTAACAAAGCGATTCCCCCACCAACTCAGCCGAACCTTGAACTCTGGCCGTTTTCCCGCCATCTACCCATCATGATCCGCATCCTCACCAGCCTTTTGTTCGTCCTCTTGCTCGGCCTTGTCGCGTTCATTGCCTACGATCGCTACACCCAAAAATCGCCGCCTCCACCCGCGCCGTTGACCGAACAGATCGACCATATCCTGATTGAAAAATCCGCCCGCCGCCTAACCGTGTTTCGTGGTGGCGAACCGGTGCGAACTTACAAAATCTCTCTTGGCTTTGCCCCTGCTGGCGACAAGGTGCAACAAGGTGACGGCAAGACCCCCGAAGGGACATTCACCATCACCCGCCGCAACCCGAACAGCAAATATCACCTGTCACTGGGCATTGATTATCCGCAAGCCGATGACATCGCCCGTGCAAGGGCCGCGGGGATGGACCCGGGCGGAGACATATTCATCCACGGGCAGCCCAACGGCTTCGGAAAACTCGCAACGATCCCGACGGATTGGACCGCCGGATGCATTGCCGTTTCGGATACAGAAATCGAGGAACTATGGCGCGTTGTCGCGACCGGAACCACCGTGGAAATCAGACCCTAATTCCCCAGCAGAGCAATCGGCGCATCCACATCACGCACGAAATCCAGCGGTGCCTTGTCCTTGGCCACGGTGCTGCGTTTGAATTCGTACACCATCTGCCCGTTCTCCTCTTCCGAGGCGACAATCAGGCATTGATACAGATGTCGCGATCCATCATACAGATCGACCAGCCCACGCAAATGCGGCGCGTTTTCCGCGTCCAGCGAAAAGCCGGTTTCCCAGAACCGCAGCACTGGAAAAATCTCGTCATCGGTATGCACCCGCAGACGGCTTTTGCGTTTCAGATCGCGCTTGCGGGCCGCTTCCAGCCCCTCGCGCACCTCTTTTGGCAGAAATTCAAACATTGTTCGCCCATCCAGTTTCCTGCCCCTACCTTGCCACGGTCATGGTGAAGGTCAAGTTAAGAATTTACGGCACTGTGGATCAGGTGTTGTGATCCTCAACCAGATTAACCCCGACCACTGGTCGTAAAACATGTGGCTTATCAGGGTCATACAGGGCGGAATCCTTGAACTCCCGCACCTCGCCCAGCGCCGGACCAACCAGTATCAACGCCGTGCGTGTGATCTTCTCGACCCGCACTTTCTTGCGAATATCCGTCAGGGTGCCACGTAGAATCATCTCGTCCGGCCAGCCCACGCGATAGGCCACCACCACAGGGCAATCCGGCCCGTAATGGGGCACAAGAACACGCTCGATCTCTCGCATATTGCGCACGCCCAGATGGATCGCCAATGTGGCGCCGGTGCGGGCGAAGTTCTCCAGTGTCTCGCCTTTAGGCATCGACGTGGATTGCATAGAAACCCGCGTCAAAACAATAGATTGCGCCACTTCGGGGATGGTTAGCTCCTGCCCCAAAGCCGCTGCCGCCGCCGCATAGGCCGGCACACCGGGAATGATTTCGTAAGGGATATCATCGGCCCGCAACCGCCGGATTTGTTCGGCAATCGCACCATATAGCGATGGGTCACCCGAATGCACCCGCGCCACATCCTCGCCCCGCTGATGCGCCGCCAGAATCTCGGCGTGGGTATCGTTTAGCGTCATCGCTGCCGTGTCCTTGACGATCGCCCCCGCAGGCGCGCCCGCAACCACCTGTTCGGGCACCAAAGACCCAGCAAACAGGCACACCGGACAGGCCGCAATCAACCGCTGCGCCTTGAGCGTCAGCAATTCGGGATCACCTGGCCCCGCACCAATAAAATAGACCGTCATGCCAAATCTCCATCAATTTTTCGCGCATAACCACGCGGGGTAAACATCCGCGGGCCTTCGCCCAGTTGCGCCAATCGCGAATGGCTGGAGCCAACCAGAACCACCGTCAGCATATCCACTTCGTCCACCTGCAAATCCGCCAGATTGCGATAGCGGATATGTTCCTCGGGACGGCCCAGCGAACTGGCCAGCATCACCGGCGTGTCAGCGGGGCGGTGTTGCAGCAGAATGTCCCGCGCCTCGGCCAGCAAAGTGCGCCGCCGCTTTGATACAGGATTGTAAAACGCGATCACGAAATCCCCCTCGGCGGCTGCCTTCAAGCGTTTGATGATATCCTCGCGCGGGGTCAGCAGATCGGACAGAGAAATCGCGCAAAAATCATGGCCCAGCGGAGCACCGGCCCGCGCCGCCGCGCCTTGCAACGCCGAAACGCCAGGGGTCGAAACCACCTGAACCCGCCGCGCCGCATCCGACACGCCATGCGCGTCCGGCCCACGGTCCAGCAGTTCAAACACCAGCGCGCCCATCGCGTAAATCCCCGCATCACCGGAACAGATCAGCGCCACGTTTATCCCCTTGCCCGCTTGCTCCAGTGCGTAACGGCAACGGTCCTCTTCCCCGCCCAGCGGAAAATCCGAACGCGCCTTGCCCGCTGCCAGCGGCCCCAGCAGGTCGATATACAGACCATAGCCCACCAGTTCCTCGGCCTGCGCAATCAACTGGCTGGCCTCGGGCGTGCGCCAACTGTGCTGCCCCGGCCCGATGCCGACAATCGACAGTTTTCCGCGTTTACGGCCATTTTCGGCTGTAATAGGCTCTGGTGCCCGCGCCAGTGCACAGGTGCAATTCGCCGTTTTGCGTTTCTCGACGGATAGTTTCGCGTCCTTGCCCGCCGCCGCCAAAGCCGCCGCTTCCGATACGCCGTGGCAGCCCACTTCGGCAAAAACCACCTCGGACGGATTCGCCAAACGCGCCGCCTCG
>CAZIDQ010000167.1:0-6017 GCA_964538015.1 uncultured Marinosulfonomonas sp. | reverse complement strand
GCTTCGATCGCACGCCAACGGGCAACATTCTCGTTATGCTCTTTCAGCGTCTTGGCAAAGGCATGGCCACCGGTGCCATCCGCAACAAAGAATATATAATCGGTCTGGTCCGGATTCACCGCCGCCTCGATCGCCGCGCGCCCGGGATTGGCAATGGGTCCCGGCGGCAAGGCGTCAATCACATAGGTATTATACGGCGTCTTGCGGCGCAATTCGCTCTGGCGCAATCCACGGCCCAGAACGCCCTGCCCTTTGGTGATGCCATAAATCACCGCAGGGTCCGTCTGCAGCTTGATCCCCTTGCGCAGCCGGTTGATAAACACGCTCGCCACCTGCGGGCGTTCCTCGGCCACGCCGGTTTCCTTTTCGATCAGGGACGCCAGCGTCAGCATCTCTTCCTTGGTCGCAATCGGCAGGCCCTCGGCCCGTTCGGTCCATGCTTCATCCAAAATGGACTCTTGTGCGACCTGCATCCGTTCCAGCACCGAAGCCCGCGTATCACCCGCGCGCACCTCATAACTATCCGGTGCCAACATCCCCTCGGGCGGCATCTCGGCGACCTCGCCTTTCAGAAAATCTGCTGCCTTCAACGCCTCGACGATCTGCCACGTGGTCACCCCTTCGGCCAAGGCAATACGAATGCGCGCATCCCCCTGCTCGCGAGCCTGCGTGTAATCAGCGGGCGTTTCCTCGTCGGCGGGCACAAAGGCCACCTTGTCGAAGTATTTGTTCGTTGCCGGATCCAACTCGCGCACCTTGATCTGGGTGCGGGTCACGCCGATGCGGTAAACAATCTCGGTGCCGCAACTGCTGGCGCCGCCACGGGTGACGATATCCACAATGTCGGCCATCGACGCCCCTTCGGGCACCAGAAAGCTACCGGCCTTCAACCGTTGCGATTTGTCCGAATAATCTGCGCCCATGCGAAACAACGTGCCGCTGCTGACCGCCCCGCGCTGGGTCAATTCCTCGGACACCTTGCGCATATTACTGCCGCTTTCCACCCGCAAACACATCGCCTGCGCCAATGGTCCCGGTGCCTTATACCGGTTTTGCGCCAACAGGATCACTCCGCTGACCACCACCAGAATAACCACCATCAGCGATAGAAAGGTCGAGGTAATATGCTTCCACATCAATCTGTTACCTTACCAATAACCAGACTGGCATTGGTGCCGCCAAAGCCGAATGAATTCGACAGCGCCACGTTGATTTCACGCTTCACGGCCTTCTTGGGGGCCAGATCCAGCGTGATCCCTTCGGGCGGGTTGTCCAGATTCAGCGTCGGCGGGGCAATCTGGTCGCGCAGCGCCAGAATACAGAATATCCCTTCCACCGCACCAGCCGCGCCCAACAGATGGCCAATCGCCGATTTGGTGGACGACATCGTCGCCCCCGCCGCTGCATTGCCCATCAAGCGTTCAACCGCTGCCAACTCGATCGTGTCGGCCATCGTCGATGTGCCATGCGCATTAATATAATCAATATCCTCGGGCGTCATACCGGCCCGTTTCAACGCCGCCGCCATCGACCGGTAACCACCATCCCCGTCCGAGGCAGGTGCGGTGATGTGATAGGCATCGCCCGACATCCCGTATCCCAAAATCTCGGCGTAAATCTTGGCCCCGCGTGCCTTGGCGTGCTCGTATTCCTCCAGCACAACCACACCGGCACCTTCGCCCATGACAAAACCGTCGCGGCCCTCGTCATAGGGGCGGCTGGCGGCCTTGGGATCGTCGCTGCGTTTGGTTGATAGCGCCTTGCAGGCGTTGAAACCGGCAATGCCGATCTCGCAAATCGGGCTTTCGGTGCCGCCGGCGATCATCACATCGGCATCATCCAGCATGATCAGCCGCGCCGCATCGCCAATCGCGTGCGCACCGGTGGAACAGGCAGTAACAACCGCATGGTTCGGCCCTTTAAAGCCGTAGCGGATCGAAACCTGCCCCGACACCAGATTGATCAAAGCCCCCGGAATGAAAAACGGCGAAACCCGCCGTGGCCCGCGTTCTTTCAACACAATCGCGGTGTCCGCGATGGACTGCAAACCACCAATACCCGAACCGATCATCACACCGGTGCGCAGGCGGCTTTCCTCGTCTTCAGGGGTCCAGCCAGCGTCCTTAACGGCCTGATCCGCCGCAGCCATGCCGTAAAGGATGAAATCATCCACCTTGCGCCGGTCTTTGGCCGCCATCGTATCATCAGGGTTGAACGTGCCATCTGTGCCATCCCCCACAGGGATTTCACAGGCGTAATTGGTCAACAGATGGCTGGCATCAAACCGTGTGATTGTGCCCGCACCGGACTGACCGGCCAACAGACGTTTCCAGGTTTCTTCAACCCCGCAAGCCAGCGGTGTAACCATGCCCAGACCTGTAACAACGACTCGACGCATATCTTCCCCCAAAATGGTGTTCTTTTACTGTGCTCCAGCCCTATTACCGCGCCCGCCCCCTATTGAGCAAGCCTCTCGCTTGCAAACCTGCGGGCTTCTGCCCAGTTTATGACCCGTTGCCCCGATTTGAACCGATTGCAGTTTGCCGCAAAGGGACAAGTCTTTGTCGCAAAGCGCAATAACACGCCCAAAGAATCCTGTTCTGAATGGCCTTCAAAGACCATTAATTATTCTAGGGGCCTAACCCATGAGCCACGAATTCACCTTCCCCAACGGCCTGCATCTGCTTGCCAAATGGCAATCCGGCGATCCGGATGCCAGAACCCGGTTAATGGCACTTTTTGACACCGCACTGGCCGGTGATCTGGATGCCACATTCGCCGCCCCTACCCCGCAAGGGCGTGTGCATATCTCGGGTTCGGTCCATATGATTGCGCTGGCCATCCTGCACGATCTGTACGGCGTCGAATCCCGCTCGTACTACAACACCGATCCCGAACGCTATGTGCGCGCCAACCTGACCGTCAGCCGCCTGCTGGGCATCAACAAAATCTATACCGTCTGGGCGCTTTATGCCTTTACCTGCGAGGCCATTGGCCAGCCGATGATGTACCCCGACCGCTTCCCGCCCGGCTCGGATCCCGACAAGGTGCTGATCAACAAGGAAAACTGGCAATCCGTCACCGCCCCCGATTTCACAACCGGCGTGCCAGCGGCCATCACCGGCATCCTGCGGGTCACCGAACGGCTGACCGGAATGGAGCCGATGTTGCAAATCTCGGCCCCCTACAGCCTTGCCGCCGACATCTACGGTCAGGAACCGTTGCTTGCCGATGTTGTACATAAGCCCGATTTCGTCAACACCCTGCTGGATCACCTTGCCGATCAGGTGCTTACCCCGTGGATCGAGCATTTTGTCAGCGAATTTCCCAACGGCTGGATTGAATTGTCCGATGCCTCGGGGTCGCCGTTCTTTATCGGACCCGAGAATTGTAAAACAATTGCTATCCGCGCGATCCAGCGGATGATTGACGGCAAACCTTGGGGGCCACGGGTGTTTGATGCCAACTATCGCGGCGATTTCGTCACGCAGGCCCGCCAGAAAACCCGCGGACGACGCGGGCGCACAACGGCAGCGCCCACCAACGGCATCAGCATCGAGCAATTAACCGATCTGAAACACAGCGTCTGCCCGAAATTCGTTATGCGACTTGAAGCCGACAAAGTGCCGGTCTCCTTTTATCAGGAACAGGCCATCGCCCGTGGCGTGCCGCTGACCCTTGGCATCGGTTCGGGACAGGTCGACAGCAACAGCGTTGGCGATTTGGACACCGCCAAACAGGACATCCGCCAAACCGCTACCGAATACGTCGCCGCCATCAAAACCGTTTGCGAAACCATCGGCTGGCCGGATCAGGCGACGTTAAAGCAGCCATGGCCCAGCCATATCTATTTTGAAGACATCAGCGCGGAATCCGAGTTTGAAATGATCGAGATTATCATCCGGACGGTGCAGGAAAACGGCGTGCCCTAATCAAAGTCAAACAGCGGTGTCGACAGGTAGCGTTCGGCGAAACTGGGCAGAATAACCACTATATTTTTGCCCGCCATCTCGGGCCGCGCGGCGATCTCCCGCGCCGCCGCCAGTGCAGCACCCGATGAAATGCCCACCGGCACGCCTTCCTCGGCAGCTACCTTGCGGGCGGTCTCGAATGCCGCGTCATTGCTGACCTTGATCACTTCATCAATCAGGCCGGTCTCCAGAACCCCCGGCACAAACCCCGCACCGATCCCCTGAATTTTATGCGGCCCCGGATCACCGCCCGATAATACCGGACTGTCCACCGGCTCGACCGCGACAATGTGCACATCCGGATTACGCGCCTTCAGAACCTGCCCAACACCGGTGATCGTGCCCCCCGTGCCAACCCCCGAGACAAATACATCCACCTGCCCGTCGGTATCCTGCCAGATTTCCTCGGCCGTGGTTGTTACATGAATTGCCGGATTGGCAGGGTTTTCAAACTGCTGCGGAATAATCGCGCCCTCGATTTCCTCGGCCAGCTCCTCGGCCCGCGCAATCGCGCCCTTCATGCCCTTGGCACCCTCGGTCAGCTCCAACTTGGCACCCAGCAGCGCCAACATCTTGCGCCGCTCGACCGACATGGTTTCCGGCATGGTCAGGATCAGGTTATAGCCCCGCGCCGCACAGACAAAGGCCAGCGCAATGCCGGTGTTGCCACTGGTGGGTTCAATCAAGGTGCCACCGGGTTTCAACGCACCCGAGGCCTCCAGCGCATCCACCATCCCCACCCCGATCCGGTCCTTGACCGAATTCAGCGGGTTAAAAAACTCCAGCTTGGCCAGAATCTCCGCCCCGACATCCGCCCCGAACTTTGACAGCCGCACCAAAGGCGTGCCGCCCATCGTCTGGGTAATATCGTCGTAAATCAAACCGCGTGGTGGAGTTGGCATGGGGTTTCCTTCCTAGAATGCGTCATTTTACGCGATCATAGAACGATTTTCCCGAACTGCGCCAGAACGCTGTCGGAATTAGGTCGAAATTCCCCAAACCCCGCCAAAACGCGAACGCACGGACCGAAAACAGTCCAGTATGTGTAACAAAGGCCCTAAACCCGTCGTTCAAACAACTGCAATTCGTCGCCCTCGAACATCGACAGCCGTGTTTTTGCAAACCCCAACTTGTCCGCCAGCCGCATCGACGGCGTGTTCTGTGGGTCAATCATACAAACGCAACGGTCCGCCAACCCTGCCCCGTCAAACCAGACCAGCGCCGCCAGCATCGCCTCATAGGCAAACCCGTGGCCCTGCGCGGCCCCCTCGAACAACCAGCCCGCCTCGGGGTATTCGTCAAATCCGGCCCCATGCCCACGCATCGCACAAGGGAACCCCACCTGCCCGATCAGCGCACCGGTATCACGCCGCTTGACCGGCCACATGCCATAACCCATTTCCGTCCACGCCCCGATATTGGCCAAAAACGCGCCCCACAACTGCGCCTTTGTCCGCGCCTCGCCACCGATAAACCGGTAAACCTCGGGCAGGCTCCATAACCGCGCCAGCGCCTCGAAATCTGCACGCGCAGGGGGCAGCAGCACCAAACGTTCTGTTTCTATCTGCGGTATCATCCTGCCCCCAATAAAAAACGGCGCCCCGTTACGGGACGCCGTTTTCAAACCTTAAGATCAACGAAAAGCTTAAGAAGCTTTCGTGATGAACGACACAGCGTCGCCGAATGTTTGAATAGTTTCAGCAGCGTCATCCGGAATTTCAATGCCGAACTCTTCTTCAAAAGCCATCACCAACTCAACCGTGTCCAGGCTGTCAGCGCCCAGATCATCGATGAACGATGCTTTTTCTGCTACTTTGTCTTCTTCCACACCCAGGTGCTCGACAACAATCTTTTTAACGCGATCTGCGATGTCGCTCATGGTATTTCCTCTTACGTTTAGGGGTCGTCGCCCGATTTGTTTGTCCAAGGTGCCGTGTGGCCCCCCAAACCCCGCGAATGCGGGTATTCCGGACAGCGCAACATGCGCCCCCGATGAATTCTGCGCCGCCTATAGCACATCACGCCCCTAAGGCAAATGATTTGTGC
>CAZIDQ010000166.1:2513-6044 GCA_964538015.1 uncultured Marinosulfonomonas sp. | reverse complement strand
CGGCCGCTTCTTCCAGCGTTTCGCTGCACAAACCGGTTTCATAGCCCAGCGCAGTCACATGTTCCTGCACCGCTTCGGTCGCCACGTTTCCTTCGGCACCGGGCGCAAAGGGACAACCGCCCAATCCGCCAATCGCCGCATCAAACACCCGCAAGCCCAACGCCAGTGCGGCGTCGATATTGGCAATCGCGTGCCCGTCAGTATTGTGGAAATGCCCTGACAGCCGGTGCGCCGGCACCTCTTTGAGCACCGCCAACAGCATCCTCGCCACCGAGTCTGGCGTACCCTTGCCCAGCGTATCACCCAGTGAAATCTCGTAACAGCCCGCCGCGAACAGATCCGCCGCAACCTTGGCCACCGCCTCGGGTGCGACTGGCCCGTCATAGGGGCAATCGGTGACGCAAGACACATAACCGCGCACCGGAATATCCGCGTGCCGCGCGGCCTTCAGGATCGGCGCAAAGCGCTCGAAACTCTCGGCAATGGAACAATTGATGTTCTTTTGGCTAAACCCTTCCGAGGCCGAGGCGAAAATCGCGATCTCGTCCACACCGGCCGCCACGGCTGCCTCGTATCCCTTCATGTTTGGCGTTAACGCCGTATAGGCCACACCATCTGCCTTGATGATCCCCAGTAACACCTCGGCCCCGTCCGCCATCTGTGGCACGGCCTTGGGCGACACAAAACTGGTCACTTCGATATGCCGGAACCCCGCCTCGGACAGCTTGTCCACTAGCGCGATCTTCTCATTCGCCGGAATGGCACGCGGCTCGTTCTGAAGACCGTCGCGCGGCCCCACCTCGAATATCTCGACGAAATTTCCGGCCATCTCTCAACCCTCCTCAGGTGGTGCATAAAACGCGTCTCTGTAAATCACCGTATCACCATCACGCGCCTTGGCCAGCGCAAAAGCATCGCGTGCGACCAATCGCTGATAATATCCGTCCAGCGCGGGCAACAAATCCCCCGGCACGAAATGCCGCGCAATCATCACACCATAGCCGACATTCACATCCACCGCCGAAAACCCGCTGCCCAGCAGATACTCCTGCCCCTGCACCGCACGGTCCACCACTTCCAGCGCCTTCTCCAGCCGCTTGGCCTCCAGCCGCATCACGGTTGGCGAGCGCATCGCAGGATCACGCAGGGCAATATGATGCTGCGTCAGGTTCGCCAGATGCTGGCCAATGGTCTCGGCAAAATGCAACCACTGCAACCAGTCCGCCCGCTCCTCATGCCCCACAGCCCGGCCCAAACCGCACTCGGGCCGTGTTTCCACCAGATATTCGGTGATCGCCCCTGATTCAAACAACACCCGTCCATCAATTTCCAATGCCGGAACCCGCGCGGCAGGCGACAGCGCCTTGAACTCGGGTCCACGCATGGATTTGTCAAAGAAATTCCACTGTTGAACCTCGAATTTCAGCTCCATTTCCTGCAGCAGCCAAAGGGTGCGGAAACTGCGCGCCTGCGCCACATGATGCAAAATAATCATCGCCTAATCCTTCCAAATGGTCCAAATATCCGCGCCGCAGGCAAATCCCGAGGCCCCTTCATGGGGCCGAGACATAAAGCGGCCCGCAAGGGCCTCCATCAATCCGCCTCTTGCAACCGGATCAACGCCGCTCCGGCCTCGACCTGATCGCCCTCGGCCACCAGCACCTCGGCCACCACACCATCGCGCACGGCCAACAGCGCGTGTTCCATCTTCATCGCTTCCAGAATGGCCAACCGGTCCCCCTCGGCCACCGCCTGCCCCGCTACGGCAAACACCCCCTTCACCAATCCGGGCATCGGCGCTTCAATCAGATTGCCGTCCCCCGCATGGCTGGCATCGGCCTGCAGCGGGTCAATAATATCGAAATGGAACCCGTGCCCTGCAAACACACTAACCGACGCCCCCAAAGGCACCACATGCGCGGCAACGGTTTTGCCATCCACCAGCCAGTGAACACCGCGCACAACCTCATGCGCAGCACCATCCACAAGCACAGTAAACCGCCCAGCGCCCAGCGCCGAGACCTTCACCTCATGCTCGACCTCTCCGGCAACCAGTCGCACTGTCTGCTCCAGCGGCGCCCACAGGGTGAACCCCGTTTCCTCCGGCACCTTTCCATGCAGCCCCAGCGCGCCCAAAGCCGCCAGCGCCACCACCGCGCCCGAGGCCACCGGCTCCACCACCAGTGCCTCCAGATCCCGCGCGATCAGGCCGGTATCGACATCGCCCGCCGCAAACCCCTCATGCACCGCCAAGGCCCGCAGAAACGCCAGATTGGTCACCGATCCGGCCACCTCGGTCTGCTCCAATACCCGCGCCAGTTTGCCCAGCGCTTCTGCCCGCGTATCCCCATGCACGGTCAGCTTGGCAATCATCGGATCATAAAACGGCGAAATCACATCGCCTGCCCGCACACCACTATCGGCCCGTGCAGCGGGTGGAAATTCCAGATGGGTCAGCGTGCCAGTTGCGGGCAAAAACCCTGCCGGCACATCCTCGGCATAAAGCCGCGCCTCGAAGGCATGACCGGTGATCTGCAATTCGTCTTGCGCGCGCGGCAACGCCTCGCCCGAGGCCACCCTTAACTGCCATTCCACCAGATCCTCGCCGGTGATCGCTTCGGTCACCGGATGTTCCACTTGCAGCCGCGTGTTCATCTCCATGAACCAGAACCCGTCCGCCCGCAAACCGCCCGCGCCATCGACGATGAATTCCACCGTCCCGGCACCGGAATATCCAATCGCCTCGGCCGCCTTCACCGCCGCCGCGCCCATTGCCGCGCGCACCTCGTCGGTCATATCGGGGGCCGGCGCCTCCTCGATCACCTTCTGGTGACGCCGCTGCAGGGAACAATCGCGCTCGAACAAATGCACGGCATTCGTGCCATCGCCAAACACCTGCACTTCGATGTGGCGCGGGCGTTGGATATATTTCTCGATCAACACCGCATCATTGCCAAAGCCATTCAACGCCTCGGCCTTGGCCGCCGCCAGCGCATCCGAAAACTCCGCCACCGCCTCGACCAGACGCATCCCCTTGCCGCCGCCACCAGCCACGGCCTTGATCAACACCGGATAACCGATCTTGCCCGCCTCATCCGCCAACAGCGCCGGATCCTGAGCCGCCCCGTGATACCCGGGCACCACGGGCACGCCCGCTTTCTCCATCAGAACCTTGGCGTTATCCTTTAACCCCATCGCGCGGATCGCATCGGCAGATGGCCCGATAAACACCAGCCCCGCCGCCTTAACCGCGTCAACAAAATCGGGGTTCTCGGACAAAAAACCGTACCCCGGATGGATCGCCTGCGCGCCGGTTTGCAGCGCCGCCGTAATTATCACATCCCCGCGCAAATAGCTGTCCGCAGGGGCCGAGCCACCGATATGCACCGCCTGATCCGCCATCGCCACATGCTTGGCCTGCGCATCGGCATCCGAATAAACCGCCACCGTCGCCACGCCCATTCGGCTGGCGGTTTCCATCACCCGACAAGCAATCTCGCCCCGGTTCGCGATCAGTATTTTAGTGAACAT
>CAZIDQ010000166.1:0-2413 GCA_964538015.1 uncultured Marinosulfonomonas sp. | reverse complement strand
CATCCCAAGCCGCCGACCACCGCGCCGCCTCGTCTTCTGCCACCCGCAACAACCCGTCCAGATCCCCGTGCCAGCGATCTGTAAACGCGTTTTTCAAAACCCGCGCCGTGTAGCGTTCAGGCCAGTTCAGCCCCCGCGCTACATCCATCACCGTTGAACGGATCGTATCATCCCCCGTCGCCGCAATCGCCGCCTTCACCATTTCTGGATGCGCCAGACTCTCGGCACTGGCCCATAAGCGCGAGCCAACCAGAACGCCGTCCGCCCCCAACATCAGGCAGGCCGCCAAACCGCGCCCGTCCGCAATGCCACCAGCCGCCACCAACAGCACATCAGGCGCATGGGTCGCCAGCCAGTCGGCCACTTCAGGCACCAACGTCATCGTCGCACGTTTCTCGCCATGGCCCCCTGCCTCGGCCCCTTGCGCCACAATCACATCCGCCCCGACATCCGCCGCATGCTGTGCATCGCGCAACGTCTGCACCTGACAAATCAATGGCACCACTGCCGCCGCAATTTCGTCCGCAAACCCCGCCGGATCGCCAAACGACAAGAACAGCGCCGCCGGTCCGCGCTCCAGAACCCGCGTCAACAGGTCAGGATTTTCCGCCAGCTTCCATGTAATAAACCCGCAGCCAACCCGCACTCCACCGGCATCCTCAAACGCCTGCATGGTCCAATCGGTATCGCCATAGGCCCCGCCAATAAACCCCAATCCACCCGCCTTGCTCACAGCCGCCGCCAAAGCCCCACCCGAGGCAAGCGCCATCGGCGCCGACAGGATCGGGTGTGTCAGATCAAACCGCTGGGTTAATCGTGTCCGGATCATCTTTGTTCCTCAAATATCCCCGCCGGAGGCATCCGGCCCCCGACAAACTGCCACACGCCCGAAAATCACATCCTAAACAGCCCGAATTTCGTTTCCTCAATCGGCGCATTCAGCGCGGCCCGCAGGGACAGCCACAACACATCACGGGTCTTGCGCGGGTCAATCACCCCGTCATCCCACAGACGTGCCGAAGCATAAAGCGGATGCGCCTGCTCCTCGAACATATCAATCGTCGGCTGCTTGAACGCGGCTTCTTCTTTGGGCGACCATTCCCCGCCGTTCCGCTCAATCGCATCGCGTTTCACAGTCGCCAGAACCCCCGCCGCCTGTTCGCCGCCCATCACCGAAATCCGCGAATTGGGCCATGACCACATGAACCGTGGCTGATACGCCCGACCGGCCATGCCGTAGTTCCCCGCGCCAAAACTGCCGCCGATCACCATCGTCACCTTGGGCACATTGGTGGTCGCCACGGCTGTTACCAGCTTGGCCCCGTGCCGCGCGATGCCCTCGTTTTCATATTTGCGACCCACCATGAAACCGGTGATATTTTGCAAGAAGATCAGCGGGATATTGCGCTGGCTGCACAGCTCGACAAAATGCGCGCCCTTCTGGGCCGCCTCGCTAAACAACACGCCGTTGTTGGCAATGATCCCGACCGGACAGCCCTTAAGATGCGCAAACCCCGTCACCAGCGTTTCGCCAAACCGTGCCTTGAATTCATCAAATCGGCTGCCATCCACCACCCGCGCGATCACCTCGCGAATGTCATAAGGCGTGCGCAAATCCGCAGGCACCACCCCCAACAACTCCTCCGCGTCATAAGCAGGCTCCTCGGGCGCAATCATCTGTAGGGCGGGGTTCACCCCGCCACCCCCGTTCAGGTTCCGCACAGCCTCCCGTGCCAGCGCCAGCGCATGTGTATCATCTTCGGCCAAATAATCCGCCACACCGCTCAATCGCGTGTGCACATCCCCGCCGCCCAGATCCTCGGCTGTCACCACCTCGCCGGTCGCCGCCTTGACCAGCGGTGGCCCCGCCAAAAAGATCGTCCCTTGCTCTTTCACAATAATCGACACATCCGACATCGCCGGCACATAGGCCCCGCCCGCCGTGCAAGACCCCATCACCACGGCAATCTGGGCAATACCCTTGGCAGACATCCTTGCCTGATTGTAGAAAATCCGCCCGAAATGGTCGCGGTCAGGGAATACCTCGTCCTGATTGGGCAGGTTCGCCCCGCCGCTATCGACCAGATAAACGCAGGGCAGATTGCATTCCTCGGCAATCTCTTGCGCGCGCAAATGCTTTTTCACGGTCATCGGGTAATAGGTGCCACCCTTGACGGTGGCGTCATTGCAAACCACCATCACATCGCGGCCATGCACCTGCCCGACACCGGCAACCACACCAGCACAGGGGGCCGCGCCGCCATACATCCCGTGCGCCGCCGTCGCACCGATTTCCAGAAAAGGCGACCCCGCATCCAGCAGGTTCGCCACCCGTTCGCGCGGCAACATCTTGCCCCGTGACAGATGCCGTGTGCGGGATCGTTCGCCACCACCAGCCGCCGCCAAAGCCGCC
>CAZIDQ010000165.1:0-6045 GCA_964538015.1 uncultured Marinosulfonomonas sp. | reverse complement strand
CTTGAAAAAGGCGGAATTGTCGATGCCGGTGACCATAATGCGGTTACGCGCGAGGACTGGTGGTACCCGTTGTGGACCAAAGAAAGCTGCCCTGGTTTGCCAAGTTGGGAAGCCTTGAACGAATGCGCCGCTGTTTTTGCAACACCTGAAACGGGCGACAAGGGTCGGTTCCTTGGCGGGCCGGTTGACTGGCTAAAGCACGACCAAGAGCGTGTTGATGCGCTTAGCATGAATTTTGTCGTGGTGAATGCCGGTTCGGCTGCCGCGCTTTGGGCTGAAATTGGTGCTGCAAAGGACGACAAAAAACCTGTTGTTGTGTTTAACTGGACCCCGAATTTCGCCGAAGCCGTCTGGCCCGGTGAATTTGTTGAATTTCCGGAGTGGGTAGAGGGCTGTAACGAAGATCCAAGTGTTGGGCCAAATCCGGATGTAACATTTGACTGCGGCAATCCTGCAACCGGATATCTGAAGAAAGCGGCATGGGATGGAATGGAAGCAAAATGGCCCATGGCCTATGGCGTGCTGACCCAGATTTCCTTCACCAACGCGCAGATTGCGGAAATGGCCAAACTTGTCGATATTGACGAGATGGAGCCGGAAGACGCTGCAACCGCATGGCTGGCGGCGAATGAAGATGTTTGGAAGAGCTGGACGCAGTAGCCTGAAAATTCAAACCAATCCCGTCCGGAGTTTTCGGGCGGGACATCAGTTGTGGGGGAAGAATGGGCAGCAGCAATCCGATCATATTATGCAAGAATGTATGGAAGCTTTTCGGGGCTTCATCGGAAAAATACCTTGGCAGCATGCCAAAAGATCACACATATGACGACATCCTTGCGGATGGATATATCGCGGCGGTTCGGGATGTTTCGCTTGAAATCTCCAAGGGCGAAATGCTTGTTATTATGGGGCTTTCCGGTTCGGGAAAGTCTACGTTGGTGCGGTGTTTATCGCGCCTGATCGACATCACCGGCGGCAAGGTGATTGTCGAAGATCAGGATATCATGGCGCTATCCGAAAAAGAGCTGATTGAATTGCGTCGCTCAAAGATGGGGATGGTTTTTCAAAGTTTCGGGTTGCTGCCACACCGAACCGTTTTGGAAAATGTCGCGTTTCCGTTGGAAATGCGCGGACAAGACAAACATGATCGGCGCGACCGCGCGCTTGAAGTGATCAAACTTGTTGGTCTTGAGGGACGGGAAGAATACTTCCCGCGCGAACTGTCAGGCGGGCAACAGCAACGTGTCGGCATTGCCCGTTCACTGGCGATCGAGCCTGACATTTGGTTTCTGGACGAACCGTTTTCAGCCCTTGACCCACTGATCCGGCGTGAAATGCAGGATGAATTTGTGCGCCTGCAAGGGTTGCTGGGTAAAACCATTGTGTTCATCACCCATGATTTTGACGAAGCCCTGCGCCTTGCTGATCGAATTGCGATTATGAAGGACGGCGCGATTGAGCAGTGCGACACGCCGGACCAGATTGTATTAAACCCAGCCACCGAATATGTGGCCAAATTCACTGAAGAAATTGAAAAATCGCGTGTTGTGCACGCATCGGTTCTGACCAAACCGGTTAACGGAAAAATGCCCGAAGGCGAGGCGGTTTTTGCGGGGGCGACAATTCATAAACTGGCGCGCCTACTGATCACGGACACGCGCGATGTTTTGCCGGTTGCCGATGAAAACGGCGTGGTAATCGGCATATTGGACCGTCAAGAAGCCCTAGATCTGTTGATTGGGATAGATTGATGGCAGCCGTGGCAACCAACGTTCAGGCCAAGCAGCTGCTTTTGACACGCAAACGCGTGGCGCTGGCATTGTTCGCGGCAGCCGTTCTATTGGCAATCGCAAGACCGATATTGCCCGAATTCCTGATCCGTGTACCAAAGCAAATGATATTGGCCTATGACGTCCATCTTCAATGGCTGTTTGACTTTATCAAAGATGATTTGGGGCTGCTCTATTTTACCCGCACCATTTCGGCCTGTCTTGAATGGCTGCTCGATGTTACGGCCAACCTGCTTTACGGGAAAAACCGTTGGCCGCATCTGGGGCCAATTCCATGGACCGCAATTGCTGCGTCTGGTGCGGTTATCGGGTATTGGGTGGGCGGTTGGAAAACGGCAACGCTTGCGGGTGGTACGTTCGTGTGGACCGCATTGATCGGGCAATGGAAACTGGCGATGCAGACTATGGCGGTCATCGTGGTCGCAGCACCACTGGCCGTTCTGGTGGGGCTGGTCCTGGGCATTTTCGCATGGAAATCGAAACGGTTTGACAATTTTGTGCGCCCGTTTCTAAGCATCCTGCAAACCTTGCCGTTTTTTACCTATCTTCTGCCTGCCGTGATCTTTTTCAAAGTCGGACCAACCGCAGCCAGTGTAGCCACGATTGTCTATGCAATCCCGCCGATGGTTCTAATGACCACCTTGGGGTTAAAAAAGGTCTCCGATGCCGTAGTGGAAAGCGGACATATGAGCGGCGCCACGCGGGGGCAAATGTTGCGACATGTTTATTTGCCTGCGGCCCGCACCGAAATTCTGGTTGGTGTGAATCAGGTCATTATGCTGTGCCTTGCGATGGTCGTGCTGACGGCCTTTATCGGTATGCCGGGGCTTGGGGCCAAACTGCTTTCTTTAATGAATTCGCTGAAACTGGGGCGCAGTTTTGAAATCGGGATCACCATCGTTTTGCTGGCGGTTATGCTGGACCGGCTGTCAAAAGCGTGGATTGTGAAACAGCCCGAGCATTTTGCCCGCGGGACCCCGTGGTGGAAACGTCATTTCAACCTGTTGCTTGGCATAGGGGTGTTCATCTTTTTCCTAATTGTGGCGCAGTTTGTGCAGGTTGCCGATCACATCACCCGTCAGCAGGATTTTTCAATCGGTAAGCAAATTGATGGTGTCATAAAGGCAATCCTGAATATTGATGTCATTCAGGCAACCACCGGATGGTTGCGCTGGTTCCTTATTACGTGGGTGTTAATCCCGTTTCGTAACGGATTGTTATGGCTGCCAACCGGTAGTGTCATTCTGGCAATTGCCGCGCTGGGGTATTTGGTCGGTGGCCGTCGGTCCGCGATTATCGCGGCAGGGTTTTTCGTCGTGATCGCGTTCACCGGCTGGTGGGACCGTTCAATCATTACTTTATACGCCGTTTCGGCAGCCGTGTTCCTTTCGACAATGATCGGTATTCCTTTGGGTGTTGTTGCCGCCAGAAGCGAAAATTGGGCGCAACCCATCCTGTTGGTATGTGATACCGCCCAGACATTTCCCAGCTTTATCTATCTGATCCCTGCCATCATGTTGTTCGGGGTAAATGATGTGGCCGTAATTTTCGCCATTCTGATTTTCGCAACCGTTCCTTTGATACGCTACACCGTGGAAGGGTTGCGCGCTGTGCCGCCGGAATTGACCGAGGCCGCCGATATGTCTGGCGCAACACGCAGGCAAAAACTTTGGTCCGTCCAGCTTCCTTTGGCTTTGCCCACCATGGCCGTCGGGTTCAATCAGGCCATCATGTTTGCCTTCTTCATGGTCATCATTGCGGCCTTTATCGGGACACAGGATTTGGGTCAGGAGTTGCAAAAAACCCTTGCAGGGAACCAACTGGGCAAGAATTTTGTGCTTGGCATGTGCGTTGCGCTCATGGCGTTGTCAATAAACCATATAATCATGCGATGGGCTGACGACCGCAAAAAAGCGCTGGGGTTGGCCTGATGGAGATCGCGGCGAAACAAGTTTCACCTGTGCTAGAGGTGCCGTTTGAGAGAAACGGCATTCTGACACCCGGTTTGCCCATTTTACCGCATGGTGTTGAACGCCATCCGATCCCCGGTGGGGGCAGTTGTACTTTGCCGGTTTATGCTGGCGACGAAATAACAGTCCTGAACCGCGAAGGCCTGCAGCGCGGCGAAATGGTATATTATTCGGCCCAAGGTAAATCGGATGCCGGTATGTTGGGGGCGACGGGAATAGGGCGGCCAGACGGGATACTGTCGGTATTGGCAAATGGTTCAAAATCCGGTGCGAAAGTTCTAAAGGCCTTGACCGCGACAGGGTTTGATCTGGGGCAGGGGGACGGGATTTCTGTCTTTCAGCACGGTGCAATGGCAGGTGACATGGAAAGCTATGCCGCCACATGCGATGGATTGCTGATCGCAGCCGCCCCCGGTGGCCCGATGAACCCTGCGGATCAGGATGCACCGACCGAACTGACCCTATACATTCGCCGCGCCAACCCCAAGGATGCCAAACGCGACATTGGCCCGCCTGACCCGTTGGCGGACCCTGTAATGGATTTCAACATCCTGCCGGGCAACGCGACCGCGTATGAGGTGAAGAAAGGCGAATACATCCAGATTCTGGATGTCAAAGGGCGCGAATGTTCCGATTTTCAGGCGTTTTCGATGCGGGCGCTGGACAAGGGCATCGAGCGCGAAATCGACCCGACCACCACCCGCGCCTTGATGGGGGCGACATACCCCCAACCGGGTATTTTTTCCAAATTCTGGAGCGTGGACCAAGAGCCGCTGATCGAAATTGTCCAAGATACATGTGGCCGGCATGACACCTTTAATCTGGCATGCACCGCGCGGTATTACGAAGACCTTGGGTATCCGGGGCATATCAATTGCTCGGACAATATGAACAAGGATCTGGCGCGTTTTGGCATCCAGCCCCGTGCGGGCTGGTCTGCTATCAACTTCTTTTTCAACACAATGCTGGATGACACCAATGTCATCGGTATGGACGAGCCATATTCGCGCCCGGGTGATTATGTGTTGCTAAAGGCGTTAAGCGATCTGGTCTGTGTTTCGACGGCCTGCCCCTGCGATGTTGATGCGGCAAACGGGTGGAACCCGACCGACATTCAGGTTCGCACCTATGGGGAAACGGAAATTTTTAGCCGCTCGATTGGCTATAGAAAATCAACGGAGGCAGATGTGAAAGAGACCCGGCAAACAGGCTTTCATACGTGTTTTGCGCGCCATACGCGCGATTTTGTTGAATATAACGGCTATTGGTTGGCCAACACCATCACCGCTCTTGGCTCTATCGGGGAATATTGGGCATGCCGTGAAAAGGCCGCCGTGATGGATCTGTCGCCGTTGCGAAAATACGAGGTAACCGGCCCTGACGCCGAAGAGCTGATGCAGCGCTGCGTGACCCGCAATATGAAAAAGCTTAGCGTCGGGCAGGTGGTTTATACCGCCATGTGTTACGAGCACGGCGGCATGATTGACGATGGTACCGTTTACCGGCTGGGCGATATGAATTTTCGCTGGATCGGCGGCAACGACACATCCGGTCTGTGGTTACGGGAACAGGCACAAAAACTGGGACTGAACGCATGGGTGCGCGATTCCACCGATCAGCTACACAATATCGCCGTGCAAGGGCGGCTCTCTCGCGAGATTTTAAGCGAGATCTTTTGGACCCCCCCCACCCAGCCAACGATCGACGAGTTGGGCTGGTTCCGCTTGACCGTTGCACGCATCGGGGACGTTGGGGGCACATCGGTTGTCATCAGTCGCACCGGTTATTCCGGCGAGCTGGGGTACGAGATATTCTGCCATCCAAAGGATGCAATCGAGGTGTTTGATCGTGTCTGGGAGGTTGGAAACCCGAAAGGGATGCAGCCACTCGGACTGGGGGCGTTAGACATGCTACGGATCGAAGGCGGGCTGATTTTTGCGGGCAGCGAGTTTGACGACCAAACCGACCCCTATGAGGCGGGCATCGGATTTACCGTGCCCCTGATCTCGAAAGAGGACGACTTTATCGGGCGCAGCGCATTGGAAGAGCGCAAAACACACCCGCAGCGCAAACTTGTCGGGCTGGAACTGGAAGGCGGTCAAATCCCTTCGCCGGGCGATTGTGTTCGCGTTGGCAAAGCACAAGTGGGCGAAGTCACATCGGCCGTTAAATCACCCATATTGGGGCAGACAATAGCCCTTGCAAGACTTAGCGTAACACACGCAAATATAGGCACAATTGTCGAAGTTGGACAGCTGGACGGCCAGCAGAAACGGCTAAAGGCA
>CAZIDQ010000164.1:0-6063 GCA_964538015.1 uncultured Marinosulfonomonas sp. | reverse complement strand
CGCTGCGGTGTTGTTCTCGACTTTCCGCCAATCGGCTATCGCGATGCTAACAACGAGCCCGCGGGGTTTGATGTTGAGTATTGCAATGACCTTGCAGCCTCGCTGGAAGTCGAAGCAGAAATTCTGCCAGTTACTTGGGCCGAGCGTTTGCCTGTGATCGTAACCGGCCGTGCGGATGTTGTGTTCGGTGGAACTTCAGACAGCTTGGCGCGTGCGCGGACTGTTGGCTTCAGCATTCCGTATGCGATTTATTTTGCGCAGGGCGTTGTGAATTCCGAAAGCGGCATCACAAGCTTTGAAGACATTCGCGGCAAACGCGTCGCAGCGGCTATCGGAACCGTGCCTGAGCAGGAATGGCTGAAAATTGCGGCTGAGTGGGGCGAAGAAGCTAACTATCAGGGTTATCAGTCTGAGAACGAAGTGTTCCTGGCTGTTGCGCAGGGCAAGGCCGATATCGGGATCACGACAAACACCGCGGTTTTGCCGATCACTAACCAGTATGACACCATTGATGCTGGGCCGCGGATGCCGTGGACCACTGATTACACATCTGTGGTTGGTAAGCGTGAAGATGTGACGTGGCTGAACTACTTGAACCTGTTTGTAACGCATCAGGTGCGTTCTGGGCGGTATCAGGATCTTTGGGGTAAATACGTGGGTGGCGAAGCGCCTGCACTGCGTATCCCCGGCGTAATGTACTGATCATTCACCTTCAAACCTGTCCCTGTCCAAATGCGGACAGGGGCTAGGAGGCCCTTTGATGTTTGACTATAATTTTCACTGGCGACCGGTGATGAAAAATCTGCCGGATTTGATTGATGCGGCGTTTCTAACGCTTCAGGTCGCGGTTCTTTCGATGATAATCGGAATTGTGATCGGCCTGTGCTTGGCCTTGATCCGGCTCCACCTCAAAGGGCCGATCTATTGGTTCGCCTCAACTTGGGTTGAAGTGGCGCGCAATACACCGGCCCTGTTTCAGCTGTTTTTCTTTGGCTTTGGTCTTGGTGCATTTGGTTTGCACCTGTCGCCCTATGTCATCGTCTTGATGGGGTTAAGCTTCAACTGCGCCGGATATCTGGCGGAAAACTTTCGTGGTGGCTTTCAGGCGGTTTCCGAGACGCAGTTACGGGCGTCTCGTAGTCTGGGGATGTCCGCATGGCAGGCCTATACGCGCATCATAATTCCGCAAGTATTTCGCATCGTCTATCACCCACTCACCAATCAATTGGTCTGGGCGGTCTTGATGTCTTCACTGGGGATGCTGGTCGGATTTCGCGAGCTCAGCGGTGAAACCCAATTTTACGCAAGCCGCACGTTTCGCATATTCGAGTACTTCGCCATGACCGCTGTGATTTACTACGTGATCGTAAAATTCGTCTTGCTCGCCTCGCGCCTGTTGGCTGCCCGGCTCTTTCGGTACTGAGGAGACAAGCATGCAACCGACTATTAATTTCTTCAGCAACTTTAATATCAATGACCTTTGGTTTTTGGGCGAAGCGGCTTTGCGCACACTGTGGATTTCAGTTCTATCCGTTTCGATGGGGACAGTTCTGGGGGTAGTCTTTGGCTGGATACTGTACGAAGGCAAGTGGCTGGCAACCCTGACAGTTGGCGCCGTGCTTGATATTTTCCGCTCAGTGCCTTTGATTATCCAGCTGGTACTGTTCTACAATTTTGCCCCCATTGTTGGGCTAAACTTAGGCCCATTCGGGTCAGGTGTAGCAATCCTAACAATCTATACGGCAGCGCTTGTGGCCAGTGTCACACGTGGCGGGATCGAAGCGGTAGAGAAACCAATGCGCCGCGCGGCCCGCAGTCTGGGCATGTCGTACTGGCAGGACTTACGTTATGTCGTTTTGCCAATTGGCGGGCGGGCGGTGTTTCCTGCCTGGGTCGGTGTGGCGCTTGGCGTCATGAAAGACAGCGCGCTGGTCTCGGTGCTTGGCTATGTTGAACTGCTTAAAGCCAGCCAAATCCTGATCACGCGCACACAACAGCCTCTCCTGATCCTCGCAATCGCCGGTGCGCTCTATTTCGCGCTGTCATATCCAATCTCGCGCTACTCCGCGTCTCTTGAAAAAAGGTGGGTTCAATGATTGAAATTCGCAATCTTCAAAAATATTTTGGCGCTCTTCATGTTCTTAAAGGCATCGACATTGATGTGAAAAAAGGCGAAGTTCTTTCGGTTATCGGGGCCTCTGGCTCGGGTAAGTCGACACTGCTTTATTGCATCAACGGGCTAGAGTCGATCCAGGAAGGCACTGTGCATGTTGACGGGGTTGAGGTCCATGCCAAGGCAACAAACCTTAATGCCTTGCGGCAAAAAATGGGGATGGTTTTTCAGCAATGGAACAGCTTCCCTCATCTGACAGCACTTGAGAATGTGGCGCTTGCGCCAAAGATCGTTAAGGGCAAGCCCAAGGCTGAGGCGCGTGATATCGCCGCTAAGCAGCTAGAACATGTGGGGCTTGGCGACAAGTTAAACGTATATCCAAGTGCGCTTTCTGGCGGTCAACAACAGCGCCTTGCTATCGCACGTGCCCTGGCGATGGAGCCGGAGTACATGCTGTTTGATGAGGCAACTTCTGCGCTTGATCCTGAACTGGTTGGCGAGGTTCTCGATACTATGCGCTTGCTGGCTGATGAGGGAATGACGATGATTTGCGTCACCCATGAGATGGGGTTTTCGCGTGATGTTTCTGATCGGGTGGCCTTTTTCCACCAAGGCATCATGGAAGAAATCGGGCCGCCATCGCAGATATTCGGGGATGCCAAATCTGAGCATACCCGCAAATTTCTGGCCAATGTTCGCTAACTAAAATTGACGCAATGGGGACCGTTCCCTTGAATGTATCAGCCCCCAAATTAATGGAGATTACCATGAACTCTAATGTTTTCACCGGCACAATGCCGGCCCTGATGACCCCGTGTAATGCGGGCGGCACCCCGAACTTCGACGCGCTTGTGAAAAAGGGCAAAGAGATGATCAGCGCGGGCATGTCTGCGGTTGTCTATTGCGGCTCAATGGGCGACTGGCCCTTGCTGACAGATGATCAGCGTATGGAAGGCGTTGCGCGCCTTGTTGAGGCCGGTCTGCCTGTTGTCGTCGGCACCGGCGCGATCAACAGTAAATCAGCCGCGGCTCATGCGGCCCATGCCCAGAAAGTTGGCGCTGTTGGCCTTATGGTCATCCCGCGCGTTCTGTCACGTGGCACGTCACCTGCGGCTCAGAAGAACCACTTCAAAGCGATCCTAGAGGCCGCACCTGATGTGCCTGCGATCATCTACAATAGCCCTGTTTATGGCTTTGCTACGCGCGCTGACTTGTTCTTTGCACTGCGCAGCGAGCACCCAAATTTGATTGGCTTCAAGGAATTCGGTGGCGCTGATGATCTGCGCTATGCAGCAGAAGAAATCACCTCATGTGATGATGATGTTACGCTGATGGTTGGCGTTGACACCAAGGTATATCACGGTTTCGTAAACTGCGGTGCGACTGGTTCGATTACCGGCATTGGCGCGGCTCTGCCAGAAGTGGCGTTGTTATTGGCAAGCCTGTCTCAGCTGGCCGCGAAAGGTCATGCTGAAGCCCGCAAGCGCGCGCTCGAGCTTGAAGAAGCGCTCACAGTTTTGTCCAGCTTTGATGAGGGCACAGACCTTGTGTTGTTCTATAAATACCTTCTCGTGCTGAATGGCGAGGAAGAATACCGCCTGCATTTCAATGAAACAGATGTTCTGAGTAATGCGCAGCGCCACTATTGTGAGCAACAATACAGCCTGTTCAAAACGTGGTTTGCCGATTGGTCAAAGCAAGGTGGAGTTATCGCCGAGTGCATGTAATTGATAGCCACACAGGGGGTGAGCCCACACGGGTGATCCTCAATGGCGGCCCTGATCTTGGATCGGGGCCGTTGGCCGAACGTGCCCAAAAACTTGCCTCAGAGCACCGGGAGTTTTGCCAATCAGTCTTGCTTGAGCCACGTGGCCAAGTTGCGATGGTCGGTGCGCTTTTGGTCGAGCCGACAGACCCTGAATGCGTTGTTGGCGTGATATACTTGGAAGCTGGCGCGGTGCTTGGCATGTGCGGGCATGGTACGATCGGGGTGGCCGCGACGCTGGCGCATTTAGGGCGTATTGATCTTGGCACTCACAAGATCGAAACGCCTGCCGGTGTGGTCGAGGTGCACCTGTCTGACGCCAATACCGTCACGGTCACAAACATCGAAAGTCGCCGCGTGCACCGTAATTTTTTGATTGATGTTGAGGGTTACGGGGCCATCACCGGTGATGTAGCCTATGGCGGCAACTGGTTTTTTATTGTTGATCCAAGCCCGATTCCGCTGAAGACTACTAACCTAAGAGCCCTAACAGATCTTGCGATTGCAGTGCGCGAAGCCGCGATTGCTCAGGGGGCCGCAGGCGAAGACGGCCAGCCGATTGATCATGTGGTTTTTCAAGAGGCCTCCACAAATGACGGCGTTGATGCGCGCAACTTTATACTCTGCCCTGATGACGCCTATGACCGCTCACCTTGCGGCACAGGTAGCTCTGCGCGCCTGGCCTGTCTTGCCGCTGATGGTCGGCTTGCCGTTGGTGACGAGATCGTACAAGAAAGCATCATCGGAAGCCCCTACAGGCTGTCATATCAAGCGGGTGTTAATGGTGGCATTATCGCCAAGATCACAGGACAGGCCTTTGTGGTGGCCGAGAGTAAATTATTCTTTGATGGCTGTGATCCCTACAAAAACGGGATTGTACTTTGAGCTAAGGCTTAAATTTTAGCAATTACCTCTCGTCTGGAGACCAATTATTGGGGAATAACATGGGCAAAGACATCATTGTTATCGGGGCTGGGATTATCGGCTTAAGCATCGCGTTAAAGTTGCAAAGCGAAGGGCGAAGCGTCACTGTTATTGACCGCAAAGGCATTGCTGCTGAAGCATCGCAAGGCAATGCCGGCGCGTTTGCATTCTCCGATATTGTGCCGCTTGCTACGCCGGGGATTATGCGGCGCGCGCCAAAGTGGCTGCTCGATCCGCTTGGCCCGTTGTCAGTACCTCCGGCCTACGCCCTGAAAATTGCGCCTTGGATGTTACGGCTGTGGCGTGCCAGCTGGCAGGACCGCTATGAGGCCTCGCTTGCGGCGCAAACGCAGTTGATGACCGTGTCTCAGGCCGCACTTGAACGCCAAATCAAGGCTGTCAACGGCGAGGGCTTGATGCAGCGTGATGGCCAGCTTCAGCTCTATGAAGGGGCGCGTGAGTATAAAGCAAGCCTGCCCGGTTGGGAGCTGCGCGGCGAGCACGGTATTCAGTTTGAGTTGTTGGACAGCCCGCAAAAGATTGCTGAAATTCAGCCCGGTCTTGATGCGCGGTTCACTCATGCCAGCTTTACGCCGACATGGATGAACACCTGTGATCCGGCGCACTGGGCCAAACACATCGCGCAACATTTTATTGAACGCGGAGGCGTGATTGAAATGGATGAGGTCAAATCCTTATCGCAAAAAGACGATCAGGTTTCGCTGGCAACCAGCAATGGGGAATACCACGCCAAACAGGTTGTCGTAGCCGCGGGCGCATGGTCGCATCAACTGGCCAAAACCCTTGGTGATAAAATTCCGCTGGAAACTGAGCGCGGCTATAACACCACGCTGCCAGCCAGTGCGTTTGATCTCAAAACCCACCTTACCTTTGGTGGCCATGGCTTTGTGGTGTCAAAAATCGCCGGCGGTGTTCGGGTTGGAGGTGCTGTTGAATTGGGCGGCTTAGACCTTGCACCAAATTACAAACGTTCTGAAATATTGCTGCAAAAGGCGTCAAAATTCCTACCTGATTTGAACATTGAAGGCGGGCGGCAATGGATGGGGTTTCGCCCCTCTATGCCCGATAGTCTGCCGGTAATTTCCAGTGCGCCTAATGCCAGCAACGTGATTTACGCCTTCGGACATGGGCATCTGGGGTTGACACAATCGGCTGGCACCGCAGAACTTGTCACAGCATTGATTACTGGATCAGAAACAGCAATGCCCCTGCAGGCGTTCTCTGCCAGCCGATTTTAAAA
>CAZIDQ010000163.1:2851-6133 GCA_964538015.1 uncultured Marinosulfonomonas sp. | reverse complement strand
AAATCTGTTGCTCTATTATTATGAAATGCGAACCGCACTAAAAGAAACGGCAGCGCCCAGGGAGGAGGGGCACTGCCGTTCTGTTTTTGCGTTGGGCCTCAGGGAGGAGGAAAAGACCCTTCGCATATCCGGGGTAAAAATAACCCCGTATCTTTGCGCGGTGACACCCGGGAGGAGGTGGATGCCACCGCGGTCCGGCACGCCTGCATGTTCAGGGAGGAGAAAGAACAGGCGGGCCGAATTTCTTACAGGCCGTAGGCGGCCTCGAGGGCGATGCGTTTGATCATCGAGCGGTTCAGGCCCAGATCGTCCAGTTCCCGCATGCTCAACGCGCTCAGCTCATTCACTGTTTTGCGGTACAGGCGGTAGTTGGCAACGCGGTCGGTTGCGGATTTCAGGATGGCCGAAAAGCGGCCTGTGACGTCGGCGTTTGTGCCGTGGAATTCTGTTGTAAAAGCCATGGGGCTAACTCGCTTACTATGGTTGTTGCCAGAACCGGATCGTCCTGACACGGCGGAACATATGCATTTCGTAGGTCGCCACAACAGACGCATTTGAATTGCCGCTATGCGTCTGGCGCATGGGTAGGGCAGGGGTGCTGCCCTAATTTTACATTCCTGTTACATGCGCGGTTTTTGCCTCTTGCACAGGGGCGCGCAAAGCCTCACCTACAGCGTAACCTGTATATAAGGAGTGCCCGAAATGGCCCTGACCCGTGATGACATCCTGAACGAACTGCGCCGCATTGAATTGCCCGATGGCCCCAATCTGGTGGACAGCGATATGATCCGCGCCCTGTCGGTTGACGGCGGTGAAGTGCGCTTTGTGATCGAGGCGCCCACCCCCGAGGCGGCGGCCGCGCTGGCGCCGGTGCGCGATGTGGCCGAACGGGCGGTGAAAAGCATTGCAGGGGTCGAGAAGGTTTCTGTGGTGCTGACCGCCCACGGTCCTGCCGCCAAAACCCCGCCGCCGGATTTAAAGATCGGGCGTCATCCGACACCGCAACAGGGACGCCAGCCCGTGCCGGGTGTGAACAAGATTATCGCGATTGGCTCGGGCAAGGGCGGGGTGGGGAAATCCACCGTGTCCTCGAACCTTGCTGTGGCGCTGGCGCGTCAGGGTTTGCGGGTTGGTCTGCTGGATGCCGATATTTATGGTCCTTCACTGCCGCGGATGATGGGCGCGAATGCCCGGCCAAAGCTGAACGATGACGACAAGATCATCCCGCCGTTGGTGCATGGGGTGGCGATGATGTCGATTGGCCTGCTGGTTGACCCCGATCAGGCGCTGGCGTGGCGCGGCCCGATGTTGATGGGCGCGTTGCAGCAATTGCTGGGCGATGTTGTCTGGGGCAAGCTGGATGTGCTGATTATTGATCTTCCGCCCGGAACTGGCGATGTGCAGCTGACGCTGGGCCAGAAAACCGAAGTCACCGGCACCATCATCGTGTCGACCCCGCAGGACGTGGCATTGCTGGATGCGCGCCGCGCGATCACCATGTTCAAAAAGCTGGAAACGCCCATTCTGGGGCTGGTGGAAAACATGTCGGCCTATATCTGTCCCGAATGTGGCCACGAGGCGCATATTTTTGGTCATGGCGGCGTGCGGGCCGAGGCTAAAAAGCTGGGCGTGCCGTTCCTTGGGGAATTGCCGCTGGATCTGGATGTGCGACTGGCGGGGGACGCCGGCACGCCGGTTGCCGCAGGGCAGGGACCTTTGGCTGATGCCTATGCGCGTCTGGCCAAGGCATTAGTTGAAAGCGGAGCCGTATAATGCGGATGGAAAATATCCCTTTCGGAACCACCGACTGGGGCAAAATCCCAAGAACCGAGCATACAGGCGAGACCGGCGCTGCGTATTGGCAGACTGCCAATTTTGGCGACATGCGGGTTCGGATGGTGGAATACACCCCCGGGTATTTGGCAGACCATTGGTGTGTAAAGGGCCATATCCTGTTTTGCCTAGAGGGTGAATTAACAACCGAGCTGGAGGATGGCCGCGTTTTTGTTCTAAAGCCCGGAATGAGTTATCAAGTTGCGGATAATGCCGAGCCGCACCGCTCCTCGACGGAAATCGGGGCGAAACTGTTCGTGGTTGATTAGGCATACCCTGCCGAAGTCACAAACGGGAATTCACGGGACGAATAGGGAATCCGGCAGAATCTCTGCCGGATTTCGCTGTGAATCGGGAGGCGAATTGGTCTAGCTATGGTTTGAATCCAGCCTGATTTGCAGAACTCGGTGTGTATCTGGAAATATTTTGGGAAATTACGGGAAAATATGAGTTCAGGTAAGGCATACCATATATAGTGTAGACTGCCCCAGATTTCTATATATAGGGTATTTTGTTCCTTTTGCGTTCACGGCTGAGCCTTAGCGGTGATTGGCTTGTACCCATGATTTTCCCTATTTTTCCCGTAAAAATCCTTTGACACCCATGATTTCCCATGGCAAACATTGATCCAAGATAAGAACGGGCACATACAAAAAATTGGGGCAAATTAAAGAACCCCGAACATAGGCACCTAGTCAGGTTTCATACAGGCTCCCGCTTTTGTCTAATTAGAGATCCGGCGCGCGGGCGAGCAGACATCCCCCCAGGTGGCGCGCGCAGCTGGACATTCCCCGGAAACGGGACGAGGGCGGCGGATAGAGCAGTGGCAGCTAGCTCGATCCGCCGTTTCCCGTTTTGGGGTGGTAAAGGTTTTAGGAGGCCGCAAGGCAGTGACACGGGAATTTTTCGGCGATGCCCACAATAAAGTGGATGCAAAGGGCAGGGTGTCTATTCCTGCCTCGTATCGTCGTGTCCTGCAGGCGGGTGATCCCGAGTGGAAAGAAGGCCTGAACCCCAACATTGTGATCGTTTACGGCGACAAAAGCCGCAGTTTTCTGGAATGTTTTACGATGGAGGCGATTGCCGAGGTTCAGGCGAAAATTCGCAAGAAACCCCGCGGTTCCAAACAACGCCGCGCGTTGCAACGTCTTTATAACGGCAACGCCTATCCGACGTCGGTGGACGAAACTGGCCGTCTGGTGCTGCCCAAAAAGCTGATTGAAAAGATCGGGCTGGATGGCATCGCGTATTTCATCGCCAATGGCGATACGTTCGAAATCTGGAACCCCGAGACTTACGAGCAAGAGGAATACGGCACCCTCGAGGCTGACGACAGCTTTGATCCGAATGCCGATCCTTCCATCTATCTTGATGGTGATGAAGAGGAGTAGCGTATGATGTCTGCTCCTGTTGCCCCGCATATCCCTGTTTTACTGCGCCCTTTGCTGG
>CAZIDQ010000163.1:0-2751 GCA_964538015.1 uncultured Marinosulfonomonas sp. | reverse complement strand
CCGCTGGACATGCGGATGAGCCAGTCCGGTCCTTCGGCCGCCGATATCGTCAACGAGGCATCCGAGGCCGAGTTAGCCGATATTATATTCCAATATGGTGAAGAACGGGCCTCACGCCGGATTGCCAAGGCAATTGTCGCCGCGCGCGCCAAATCGCCGTTTGAAACCACTCTGCAACTGGCGGCGGTGATTGAATCGGTTCTGCCCCGTGGCAAACCCGGCCAAAGCCACCCCGCAACCCGCACATTTCAGGCGATCCGTATTGCGGTGAATGATGAATTCGGGGAATTGCTGGCGGGACTTCAGGCGGCGGAACGGGCGTTGAAACCGGGTGGCAAACTGGCCGTGGTGACCTTTCATTCGCTAGAGGACCGCGTGGTCAAACGCTATCTGGCGGCACGATCCGGCGGGGCGGGGCGGGCGAACCGTTATGCCCCCGCTGTCGAGGAAGAGATGCCGCAGTTCCAATTGCTTAGCCGCCGCGCCATCGGGCCGGATGATGACGAACTGGCCGTGAACCCGCGGTCGCGTTCGGCCAAATTGCGGGTGGCCCAACGCACGGATGCACCATCGGGTGACATGCCGCGCACCGGGTTGGGGATGCCGAAAATTTCATTGGGGGGACAGGATTAATGCGCAGCTTCTTTTATGTGGTCTCGGCGCTGGCGGTGATTGCGCTGGCCTTTTGGTCCTATCAGGAAAACTATAAAACGCGGGCCTCGTTGAACGGGGTGTCGCATTTGCAGCGTGAAATCGGACAATCGCGCGAACGGCTGGCGATTTTGCGGGCGGAATGGGCCTATCTGAACCGCCCCGAGCGTCTGAAAGAACTGGCCGATATCAATTATGACCGGCTGGGCCTGTTGCCGCTATCGCCGGAACAGTTTGGTCGGATTGATCAGGTGGCTTTCCCGTCCCCCGAACTGACCGCCATCGTCAACCCGATCGAGTTGTCCGCAGATCTGGAGGACAGCCAATGACCCGCACCCCCCTGCGCCCGCTGGCCCGTATTCTGGACGCCCGCGCCAAGGGTGAAAACCCCGATACAATCGAGCGCGACAACATCCGTGCCCGCCACGAGGTGATGCGCGACAAGGCCCGTTTGCGCTCTGAAGGTCGCCTGCTGGTGCTTGGCGCGTTTTTCTTTTGCGCCTTTGCGGTGATCGGTGTGCGTATGGGCATGCTGGCTGCAAGCGAACCTCACGAGCCCCAAGTTGCCGCATCCGGCGCCCGCATTGTTGCGGGGCGCGCCGACATTGTGGATCGCAATGGCCGGATTCTGGCCACCAACCTGACCACCCACGCCCTATACGCCCAACCCCCCGTGATGATCGACAAAGCGGGTGCGGCACGGCAACTGGCCGCCATTTTCCCCGATCTGGAAGAGGAAAAGCTGCTGGCGCAATTCACCGGCAGCCGCAAATTCATCTGGATTCGCAAGAAAATCAGCCCCGAACAGATGCAGGCGGTGCATGATATTGGCGATCCCGGTCTGTTGTTCGGCCCGCGCGAAATGCGCTTGTATCCCAACGGTAAACTGGCCGCGCATGTCCTTGGCGGGGCATCCTTTGGCCGCGAAGGGGTCAGTTCGGCCGAAGTGATCGGCGTTGCCGGTGTCGAAAAAGCCTTTGACAACTATCTGCGCGATCCTGCCGAAGATGGCAAACCGCTGCAATTGTCGATTGACCTGACGGTTCAGGCCGCCACCCGCGAGGTGTTGTATGGCGGCATGCGGTTGATGAACGCCAAAGGGGCGGCGGCGGTGTTGATGGATGTGCACACTGGCGAGGTGATTTCGCTGGTCAGCCTGCCCGATTTTGACCCCAACACGCGGCCAAGTGTTCTGACAAAGGGCGACGCCAGCGACAGTCCGCTGTTTAACCGCGCGGTGCAGGGCGTTTACGAACTGGGGTCTGTGTTCAAGATTTTTGCGGCTTCGCAGGCGCTGGACATCGGTTTGGTCAACCCGTCGACCATGATTGATACAAAAGGCCCGCTGCGGTGGGGTAAATATAGAATCCGTGATTTCCACAACTACGGGGCGCAACTGTCGATGACCGATGTTGTGGTGAAATCCTCGAACATCGGCACGGCCCATGTGGCCCAGATGATCGGTGCGAAACGTCAGCGCGACTTCCTTGGCGCGCTTGGCTTGCTCGAAGCCACGCCAGTTGAACTGGTCGAGGCTTCGGGCGCTAAACCCTTGCTGCCGCCAAAATGGTCGGAACTGTCAACCATGACCATTTCCTATGGTCACGGCCTGTCCACCAGCCCGTTGCATTTGGCGACGGCCTATTCCTCGATTTTGAATGGCGGATTGCGGATCAGACCAACCCTGTTGCGCCAGACCGGCCCACAATTGGGCGAACGGGTGATATCGGCACGCACATCCGAGCAGGCGCGTTCGATTCTGCGGCAGGTCGTGGTACGCGGCACAGCGTCTTTTGGCGAGGTTGAAGGCTATGCTGTAGGCGGCAAAACCGGCACAGCGGACAAACCCAAACCGACCGGTGGTTATTACAAAGAAAAGGTTGTGGCGACGTTTGCATCGGTTTTCCCTGCGCATGATCCGAAATATGTGCTGATCGTGACGCTGGATGAACCGGTCGAAACATCTGGCCCCAAACCGCGCCGCACCGCCGGCTGGACATCGGTTCCGGTGGCCGCCGAGATCATTCGCCGCGTCGCGCCCTTGTTGGGATTGCGGCCAGAGGTTGAGCCTTTGCAGCCAACTGGGGTAACACTCACCAG
>CAZIDQ010000162.1:0-6180 GCA_964538015.1 uncultured Marinosulfonomonas sp. | reverse complement strand
GCCCAATGACGACACTCATTATTCTTGGATAACGGGCGAGGGTGACGTGGTCACGGTTGTAGGAGTCGGCATTGATTTCACAAATGATCCCCCCGCATTTGGTACAGTGACATCGGTAAGCATTGATCTGTTAAGTGACGGGTTGGGTAGTGCGAATATCAACATCGGTTTGGTTTCCGGTGTGGTGGATATCACTAGAATTCTGACATTTCAGGGGATGATCGATTATCTGTTTAGCGAAGAAGATTATTTGGAAGGTACTGGGTTTAATGATGTCTTTTATGGCGGCAGCGGAAACGATGATCTTTATGACGAGGCCGGAAATGACAGCATGCACGGCCAGTTAGGGGACGACAATTTTTACGTCGGAACTGGGACGGACAGCTATTTTGGAGACGGCGGCACGGATACCGTACACTTTCAAGGAAACGCGACCACCGGTGTGAATGCATATTTGATGTATACCGGCCTCGATATTGGTGGCGGTTTGGGGATCAAGACGCTCTTGGGTATCGAAAACCTTGAAGGTACAATTTTTGATGACCGGCTTGCTGGCAACAGCGGAGACAACACCTTGTCAGGGGGCATGGGTGACGACATTCTTAAAGGCAAAGGCGGAAATGATATCCTTGAGGGTGGAGGCGGAAACGACCTGTTGCGCACCGAGGCCGGCGACGACACACTTTATGGCGGTTCGGGCGATGATATACTTTTTGGGTTGGCCGGAACGGATATTATGTATGGAGGTTCGGGGATCGACTATATGTATGGTGGCCAAGGGAATGATACCATGCTTGGGGGGGGAGGCGATGATATTCTACGCGGGAATCGCGGAAATGATCTCATGTATGGAGGGCAATTTATTGGTGCGCCTTCGGGGTCTGATGATTTGCGGGGTGGTGGTGGCGATGACAATATAAACGGGGATGATGGGGATGATTTCTTGTTCGGCGACAATGGGAATGACATCCTTGACGGAGGTATTGGAAACGATGCTATGACCGGCGGCGCAGGAAACGATGAATTCATCTATAGAAATGATGGGAATGGTTTTGACCGGATCAAAGATTTTGAAGATGGCGTTGACGGACTAAGGCTGTTTGGTTTTGCTATGACTTTTGCCGATGTTTACGGGTTATCCAGTGATACAGCGACCGGTTTACGGATCGATTTTGGCAGCGGAAACGTGCTGTTTATTGAAAATTTCCTGAAGGCTGATTTTGATTCTGGCGATATTTTGGCTATTGGCTAGGGTCAGGGTCGTAAAGTTGGTGGGCGGGGTCAGACAGAACAGCTTGCCCCGCCAAGGACGCAGAATTTGGCGCAATGGGGGGCTGAAATGTGAACCTTATCATTAACCCTCAAAGCGGCTGTCGGTGTCGCGGTTACGCTCGTATTGCCTCGCCTGCGGAAACGGTGGCGACCAGGATTCACGACGGATGGTCCAGAGTTCATAAGTTGGTATCAGCTGATCAGGGGCATCAAGCGATCCAAGGTTAACCTCGATTTCGTCATCACTGCGAGAGAATACGGATGAGCCACAGTGGGGGCAGAAAAATCGCCCCTCAAAGTCGTGTGTATCACCTTTTATCGTCACAGCGTCCTGCGGGAACACTGCGGAAGCGTGGAAAAGTGCGCCATGGTATTTGCGGCAATCAAGGCAGTGACAGATTCCAACCCGGTATGGACGCCCCGATGCAATAACCTGAACTTTGCCACAGAGGCAACTGCCGGTGTAACGCTCCATGCTGTATCTCCTGTGAAATCAAGCTGAGGAATTGTTTAGTGCAATCGTAAGGCAGGCGCTAGACAGAACAGCTTGCCCCGCCAAGGACGCAGAATTTGGCGCAATGGGGGTGGTTTAGCTGCACGTCGGCCTCGGCTTGCTCCAGGGTTTCGCCCATCTCGAATTCCGGTGCATAGGGCAGCAGGGTGCAAGCCAGTACCACCGGCCTGTTTGCGCCTCTGCGTTTCACCACCATGCGAGAGCTGGCGCACATCACGTCATCGGGGGATTTGCCAAGGATTTCCCAACAAGCGGTGGTGATTTCCGGCACCTCGATGCGTTCGTCCATTTCGGGAAACAGCACACACATGCCCGGATTGGATGCGTCAATGTCATATCCGCGCTCGGCAAACAGTGCGGTAAAACCAGCGCGGGTGTCGGCATCGGAATCCTGCCACAGCATCCGCCCCGCAACCGCCATCCGTGCGCCGATCGAGGCCAGCCAATCCATGCCTTCAAGCGTCTTATCAAACGCCCCGTCACCGCGCATTTCATCGTGGTGCGCCTGCGTATAATGGTCCAGTGAAACCCGAAAGGTCAGCCGGTCACCGAATTCCGTTACCAGCGCGGCAATCCCCTCCCTGACCTGCGCCCGCATCATCGGGCGCATGGCGTTGGTCAGCACCAACACCTCGTAACCGGCCTCAAGTGCTGCGCGGGTCATCGCGTTCATCTCGCGGTTCATATAAGGTTCGCCGCCGGTAAACCCAATTTCACGCACCGGCCAGTTGCGGGATTTTAACTGATCCAGATAACCGCGCATTTCGTCTGTGGTGATATAGACCAGCCGGTCATTGTCCGGCGAGGATTCGATATAGCAGTTCAGGCAGGTGATGTTGCACAGGGTGCCGGTGTTGAACCACAGGGTTTCGGGATGCGTCAGGGCCACCGACGCCCGCGCCTCGCCTTTGGCGGTGGTCAGTGGGTCAATGAATTTGCCCTGATTTGCCAGTTCAACAGTTTGATCTTTCATCACATTCCCGATGGTTGCGCGTTTCAATCCATTGCTACAGTGCAATTGCCTAATCGAAAAGCCAAGTTCATCCAACTGACAAAGTTGTGAAGCGATTTATGTGTGTTACAGTCTAAAAAAGGGCATGGTAAATCTTTGAAAGACATCATAAGTTAGCGCTAACATGAATTGCGAGGGGTAAGAAATGGCAACGCGTGTAATTCCGGTGGATCCGTTCGATCTGGTTATTTTTGGCGGCACAGGTGATTTGGCAAAACGCAAGATTATACCGGGATTGTACCGGCGGTTTGTGGCTGGGCAAATGCCGAAAGACGCGCGGATCATCGGGGCGGCCCGCAGCGAGTTTGACGATGACGGCTATCGCGATTTTGCACGTGATGCGGTTGAAAAATACGTCAATGCCAAGAACCATGATAAGGAAAAGATCGAGGATTTCCTCAAATGCCTTAGCTATTTTCGCATTGATGCCATGGGCGAGGATGGTTGGAAGGATCTGGCCAAGATCGTGCGCAAAGACGTGGTGCAGGCGTTCTATTTCTCGGTTGGGCCACGGCTGTTTGGCGAATTGGCCAAGCGGCTGCATAAATACAAAATCGCCGGACCAAATGCGCGGATCGTGGTGGAAAAACCCTTTGGCCATGATCTGGAATCGGCGCGCGCGCTGAACGCGGAGTTGGCGGAGTATTTTGACGAAACACAAATCTACCGGATTGATCATTATCTGGGCAAGGAAACCGTGCAAAACTTGATGGCGGTGCGTTTCGCCAATATCCTGTTCGAGCCTTTGTGGAACGCGCAATATATCGACCACATCCAGATCACCGTTTCCGAAACCGTGGGGGTTGGCGGGCGCGGCGGGTATTACGACAAATCAGGTGCCATGCGCGATATGGTGCAAAACCATCTGATGCAGCTGTTGTGCCTGATCGCGATGGAGCCGCCGGCGCATTTCGATCCCGATTCCGTGCGGGATGAGAAACTGAAGGTGATCCGCGCGCTGGATCCGGTGCCGGCAGAGGATATCGTACGCGGTCAGTATCGGGCCGAGGGGGATGATCCATCTTATATCGAGGATTCCGAAAACCCCGACAGCCGCACCGAAAGCTTTCTGGCGATGAAGGTGCATATTGCCAACTGGCGCTGGAATGGCACGCCGTTTTATCTGCGCACCGGCAAGCGCCTGCGCGCGCGCAAAAGCGAAATCGCGGTGGTGTTCAAGGAACCGCCCCATTCGATATTCGAGCCCCAAGAGGGACGGCGCTGTAACGAGTTGATCATCCATCTGCAACCCAACGAGGGCATGGATTTGCGCGTCACCATCAAGGAGCCCGGCCCCGGCGGGATGCGCCTGATGGATGTGCCGCTGGATATGAGCTTTGCCGAAGCACTGGGCGAGGATGCCGAGGATATAACAGACGCCTACGAGCGGTTGATCATGGATGTGATCCGCGGCAACCAGACCTTGTTCATGCGCGGGGACGAGGTCGAGGCGGCATGGGGCTGGGTTGATCCGATTATTAAAGGCTGGATTGATCGGGGCGATAGGCCTAAACCTTATGATGCAGGAAGTTCAGGACCGGAAGACGCGTTAATGCTGATGCACCGCGAGGGGCGTCGTTGGCGGGAGATATCGGAATGAAAAAGATCAAATACCCAGATAGCGAAATGATGGCGATGGATTTGGCCAACGTTTTAGCGGCCGAATTAAACGCCATTCTGAACACCAAGGACCGCGTGACGCTGGTGGTTCCGGGCGGCACCACGCCGGGGCCGATTTTTGACATCCTTAGCGGCGTGCGGCTGGACTGGTCACGGGTCAATATCCTGCTAACCGACGAGCGCTGGGTACCCGGGGACAGCCCGCGTTCAAACACCCGACTGGTCAAGGAACACCTGCTGGTGGATCGCGCCGCCGAGGCCACATTTATCCCGCTTTACGCCCCCACAAGCACGCCGGAAGAGGCATTGCCGGACCTGTCCAAAGCCATCGGGCCGCTGTTGCCAATTGATGTGTTGGTGCTGGGGATCGGTCTGGATATGCACACTGCGTCCCTGTTCCCCGGTGCAGACAAATTGCAAGAGGCGATGGACGACGATGCGCCACTATTGCTTCCAATGCGGGCCAAAGGCGCTGGCGAGGCGCGCGTGACGCTGACCGCACCGGTGCTAAAGGGCGCGATGTCGACCCATGTGGTTTACACCGGCAAGGCCAAGAACAAGGCGCTGAAACAGGCGCTGAAAATCAATGACCCGCTACAGGCGCCGATTTCGGCCTTTTTGCGCGGGGCAACAGCACATTGGACCTCGCATAAATGACGCTTTGGAACCGGTTGGCAGCAAAACAGACGCAGGTTGCTGACCGGGCAATTCTATCGTTGTTTAATGGCGGACGGGCAGGGGCGTTCTCGGCCCGTCTGGATGATATGCTGTTTGACTATTCCAAAACCAATATTGATGCCGAAACCCTGAACCTGCTGTTGGAACTGGCGGCCAAGGCCGATGTTTTTGGACGTCGTGATGCGATGTTTGCGGGTGAAAAGATAAATGAAACCGAAGGGCGCGCTGTGCTGCACACGGCGTTGCGCAATCTGGATGGCGGGCCGGTACGGGTGGGTGGTGTCGATGTGATGCCCGATATTCTGGCCACCTTGGCGCGGATGGAAGAATTCGCAAATACAGTGCGCGAGGGTGAATTTACGGGGCAGGGCGGGGCGATCACCGATGTGGTGAATATCGGCATCGGCGGCTCCGACCTTGGCCCTGCGATGGCGGCCTTGGCGATGGCCCCCTATCATGATGGGCCACGCACACATTTTATATCGAACGTCGACGGGGCGCATATTGCCGATACCTTGAAAGGGCTGGATCCGGCGACAACGCTGGTGATTGTCGCCTCCAAAACGTTCACAACGATTGAAACCATGACCAACGCCAAAGCCGCGCGGGACTGGATGGCGAAATCTGTCACTGATCCTGCGGCGCAATTTGTGGCGGTGTCCTCGGCCGGCGATAAAGCGGCTGAATTCGGCATTCCTGCTCAGCGGGTGTTCGGGTTTGGCAATTATGTCGGTGGGCGCTATTCCATCTGGGGGCCGATTGGCCTGTCGCTGATGCTGGCGATCGGGCCGGATGATTTTCACGACTTTCTGCATGGCGGGGCGGCGATGGACGCGCATTTTCGCAACAGCGACCCGGCGCAAAACATGCCGCTGCTGCTGGCGCTTGTCGGTATCTGGCATCACCAGATTTGCGGCTATAAAACCCGCGCTGTGCTGCCTTATGATCAGCGCCTGTCGCGCCTGCCAGCCTATTTCCAGCAGCTGGAGATGGAGAGCAACGGCAAAAGCGTTGCGATGGATGGCCAGCCCCTGACGCAGGCGAGCGGGCCGGTGGTCTGGGGGGAACCGGGCACCAACGGGCA
>CAZIDQ010000161.1:2436-6197 GCA_964538015.1 uncultured Marinosulfonomonas sp. | reverse complement strand
TATCCGGCAACAGCCCGCAACAGGCGTTTTCGCGATTCCGGAATGGCGCTGATTTCAACGCCGGTGAACACATGCATGGTGTTCATTTGCCGGTCAATCACCGCGTGGTCCGATACCCACCCCCCCATCGCCAGATAGGTGCGCAGCAAAGGCGGGATGTGGCGGATGGCATCGGGCGGCACGGGGGCGTCAGGCAGTGGCACCACCTCGTCGGCTTTGATGCCGATGTGCCATGGGTCCGGCGCCAGATGCCGCGCGCGCAGCAGGGCAAAGGCATCGGCATAGGCGCTGGCCTCCACCCCCGCAAAGGACGAACAACCAAACAGCATCCCCACCCCCTGCCCATCCACAATCCGCGTCATCGCCCCCCATGCGACGCGGACGATTTCTGGGTCATGGTGGTCGGGGTGGGTGCAGAACCGGCCCAATTCCAGCATCGGGGATTTGAACGCCTTTAACGCGGTCAGGTCATAGCATTGTGCGGAATAGCTTTGGTTAATCGCCGACCCATCAGGCAACAGCATCAACCGGTAACATCCCACCAGAACACCGCTGTCCTGTTCACGCACCAGAATGTGGTCGCAGCGCCCGTCAAACCCGTCCGCATCTTGCCCGTCCGCATCCCCGGCGAACGCCAGCGCGCGCAGGCGTTGGGCCTGTAGGATCTCGTCTGCTGTTTGAGCGCGGCTGGCGCGGTAGCGGCCGCGGGTCAGGATGTCCATGTTCAACCCCTTGTGATGGCTCTTGCCTTTCATCACGTCAGCCTAAATATGATCAACAGACAAGCGAAAGAACAGGGGAAAACATGATCAAAGTTACCAAAACCGATGCAGAGTGGCGCGAACAGCTGTCCGACCTTGCCTATAAGGTGACACGCAAGCACGGAACCGAACGCGCAGGCAGCCATGAGGAATTTCCAAAAGGGGCCGGGATTTACCAGTGCATCTGCTGCGGAGCACCCCTGTTTGATCAATCCACAAGGTATGACTCCGGCAGCGGTTGGCCCAGTTTTTATGCGCCTATGGACGGCGCGGTGGGCGAATCCGAAGACCGCAAACTGTTCATGCGCCGCACCGAGGTGCATTGCGCAGCTTGCGAGGCGCATTTGGGGCATGTGTTTCCGGACGGACCACAGCCGACGGGATTGCGGTATTGTCTGAACGGCGTGGCCTTGCAGTTTGAGCCGAAGGAATAAGAGATCTATGCCTGCGGCGCGGAGTTTGAGCCGTCTCGGAAACGCTCCGGTGGAGCGTTTCCGGCGAGAACGGGCGCTAGCCCCATGACACTAAATGCGGGTTATGCACCTGCTTTTTCCACTTTGACCGCCGCAAACTTGAACTCGGGGATTTTGCCGTAGGGGTCGAGCGCCGGATTGGTCAGGATGTTGGCCGCCGCCTCGACATAGGCAAAGGGCAGGAACACCATATCGGTCGCCACCGCCCTGTCGGCCCGCGCCATGATCTCGACCGAGCCGCGCCGTGTCGTCAGGCGGATCATTTCGCCGGCCTTGACCCCCAACTCCCGCAGGGTGCGCGGGTTCAACGAGCAGTTGGCCTCGGGCTCTAACGTATCCAGCACGGTTGAGCGGCGCGTCATCGAGCCTGTGTGCCAGTGTTCCAACTGCCGCCCTGTGGTCAGGATCATCGGATAATCCGCATCCGGTGCCTCGTCGGGCGCAATCACATTGGCGGGGGTGAAACGGGCGCGTTTGTCGGCCCGCGGGAAGCCATCACCAAACACAATCGCCTGTCCGGGGTCCTCGGGGGACAAGGACGGATAGGTCACGGCCCCCTCATTTTCCAGCCTGTCCCACGTGATGTTGTTCAGGCTTTTCATATTCAGCGCCATTTCCGCGAATACCTCGCGCGGGTGGGTGTAATCCCAGCCCAGCCCCAGCCGTTTGGCCAGTTCCGTTTCGATCCACCAATCGGCACGTGCATCGCCGGGCGGGTCAAGTGCTGCGCGGCCCATTTGCACTTGCCGGTTGGTGTTGGTGACGGTGCCGTCCTTTTCCGCGAATGCACTGGCGGGCAGAATCACATCGGCGTAATTGGCGGTTTCGGTCAGGAAAATATCCTGCACCACAAGGTGACCTAATTTCGCCAGCGCTTGCCGCGCGTGGGTCACATCGGGGTCCGACATGGCCGGATTTTCGCCCAGAATATACATGCCGGAAATCTGCCCCGCATGAACCGCATCCAGAATTTCAGTAACGGTCAGCCCTTTTTCGGCGCTGAAATCCCCCGACTTCCAGACCTCGGTAAAGGCGCTGCGCACCCCGTCGTCAGTTACCGACTGATAATCCGGCAAGAACATCGGGATCAGGCCTGCATCAGACGCCCCCTGCACGTTGTTTTGCCCGCGCAACGGGTGCAACCCCGCGCCGGGTTTGCCAACATTGCCGGTCATCAGGGCAAGGCTGATCAGGCAGCGGGAATTATCGGTGCCGTGGATGTGTTGCGACACCCCCATGCCCCAGAAAATCATCCCCGCCTTGCCAGCCGCAAAGGTGCGGGCGGCGGCGCGGATGTCGTCGGGCGCTATACCACAGATATCGGCCATCTTTTCGGGGCTGAAATCGACCAGATGATCCTTTTCCGCCTGCCAGTTTTCGGTGTATTTGGCGATATAGGCGTCATCCTGCAGCCCCTCGTCAACGATCACATGCATCATCGCATTCAGCAGTGACACATCCGCGCCGGGCCTGAATTGCAGCATATGGGTGGCGTGACGTTTGAGCGCCTGCCCGCGCGGGTCCAGCACGATCAGCTTGCCGCCGCGTTTGGTGAACTGTTTGAAATAGGTGGCGGCGACGGGGTGATTTTCGGTCGGGTTACACCCGATCACAATTGCCACATCAGAGTTGTTGATTTCGTTAAAGGTGGCGGTCACAGCGCCCGAGCCGACATTTTCCAGCAGCGCCGCAACGCTAGAGGCATGGCACAGTCGCGTGCAGTGGTCGACGTTGTTGTGGCCGAACCCCTGACGGATCAGTTTCTGGAACAGATAGGCCTCTTCATTGGTGCATTTGGCAGAGCCAAAACCGGCCACCTTGGTGCCGCCCAGATCGGACAGGCCTTTGGCGGCGAAATCCAGTGCTTCGTCCCAAGTTGCCTCGCGGAAATGGGTCAGCGGGTTGGCGGGATCAATGTTTAGTCCCTTCTCTGGCGCATCCTCGCGCCGAATCAGCGGTTTGGTTAAACGGTGGGCGTGGTGGATATAATCAAAGCCAAAGCGGCCCTTAACGCACAGACGCCCCTCGTTGGCGGGGCCATCCAACCCCTCGACATATTTCACCTTGCCGTCTTTGATCTTTAGCGAAATCTGGCAGCCAACGCCGCAGAAGGGGCAGATGCTGGCGATCTCGCGATCAAAATCGGCACTGTCGCCCTGCCCTGTTTCATCTGTCACCGTGGCAGGCATCAGGGCACCGGTTGGACAGGCTTGCACACATTCACCACAGGCCACGCAGGTGCTGGCGCCCATCGGATCGTCCATGTCGAAAACGGGATAGGCATCCTGCCCGCGCCCCGCCATACCGATCACGTCATTCACCTGCACCTCGCGACAGGCGCGCACGCACAACCCGCATTGAATACAGGCATCCAGATTGACCCGCATCGCCACATGGCTGTTGTCCAGCAGCGGCACGCGGGCTGAATCAAGCGCGGGGAACCGGCTATCTTTCACACCGGTTTGCGCGGCCACATCCCATAGATGCGCGGATTTGTCGTGCGCCTTATCCTGTTCGGGCTGATCGG
>CAZIDQ010000161.1:0-2336 GCA_964538015.1 uncultured Marinosulfonomonas sp. | reverse complement strand
TCTTGCGCGATGGCCTCTTTGCCATCCAGAATGAAACGGATTTCCTTGGCCATCTACTCTACCTCGCCCTTGAAATGTTTCATGGTCAGCCGGATCGCATTGGGCGCCGCCTGCCCCAGCCCGCAGATGCTGGCATCCGCCATCGCCTGACACAGGTCTTCCAGCAACGGCATGTCCCAGTGATCGGCCTGCATCAGTTTCACCGCCTTTTCACAACCCACCCGACAGGGGGTGCATTGGCCGCAGCTTTCATCCTCAAAAAACCGCAGCATGTTCAGGGCGGCGGCCCGCGCGCTGTCCTGATCGGACAGGATGACAACGGCGGCCGAGCCGATGAAGGTGCCATGCGGTTGTAGCGTGTCGAAATCCAGCGGGATGTCATCCATGCTGGCGGGCAACAGGCCCGAAGATGGCCCGCCCGGCTGATAGGCCATAAAGCTGTGTCCCTCCAGCATCCCGCCTGCCGCCACGATAATATCGGTGATGGTGGATCCGGCCGGCAGCAGATGCACACCGGGTTGATTCACCCGCCCTGACACCGAATAGCTGCGCAGGCCCTTGCGGTCGTTCTTCTCGACCGAGTTCAGCACCTCCGGCCCCTCGCGACACACCCGCGCCACCCAATGCAGGGTCTCGACGTTATGCACCAGCGTAGGACGACCAAACAGGCCGACTTCGGCGACGAACGGCGGACGATGACGGGGCAAACCGCGTTTTCCCTCGGTGCTCTCGATCATCGCGCTTTCCTCGCCGCAGATATAAGCGCCCGCGCCACGGCGTAACTCGATATAGCCTGCGGGGACAATACCTTCGGCCTCCAAAGCCTTGATTTCTTGTCGTAATATTTCCAACACCGCCGGATATTCATCGCGCATATAGATATAGCAGCGCTCGACCTCAACCGCCCAGGCGGCAATCAACATGCCCTCCAGCATCAGATGCGGAGTGCGTTCCAGATAATAGCGATCTTTGAAAGTCCCCGGCTCGCCCTCGTCCCCGTTCACAGCCAGATAACGCGGCCCAGCATTACCCCGCACAAAGCCCCATTTTGTGCCGGACGGAAACCCCGCCCCGCCAAGGCCGCGCAGGCCGGAGGACAGGATTTTCTCCTGCACCTGCTCCCAATCACCGCTTTTACGCAGGCGCTGCAACTCGTCGTAACCGCCATCGGCTCTGTAATCGGCCAGCCCCTGATAGTCAGGGATATGCGCGTGGGTTTCCCCCGTCGCAATCGCCGCGTGAACCGCTTCAACCGTCGCGTGGTCAATATGGTTATGCCCCAGTTCAACCACCGGCGCGGTGTCACAACGGCCCATGCAGGGCGCACGAACCACCCGCACCTCGCCAGCATCCAGCCCGCTTTCCAAAGCCGCCTGCAACTGCGCCGCCCCGGCCATTTCGCAGGACAGGCTGTCGCAAACCCGAATGGTTAACGCAGGCGGCGGGACCTCGCCCTCTTTCACCACATCGAAATGGGCATAGAAACTGGCAACCTCGTAAACCTCGGCCTGACTGATGCGCATTTCCTCGGCCAGCGCGCGCAGATGGGCGGCGGACAGATGGCCATAGGCATCCTGCAGGATGTGCAGGTTTTCAATCAGCAAGTCGCGGGCCAGCCGACCGGGTGCAATCAGCGCCCGAACCTCGTTCCACGCGGCATCATCCAGTTGGCGCCCCTTGGGCGTATGCCGCCCCTTGCCGCGCCCCGATTTCCAGATGCCGGATGTGTCGTCTTTGGCCATGGTCTTGCCCCGCTGCAAATCATTCTGAATTCAAGTCTCTGCCCCAAAGGGGCTCAGTTCAAGAATTATTTACACTTATCCATGCGGATTCCATATGTGATCCGCGACATTGGTGCAGTGATTGGCGACATGGGGTTGTGCCGCCTGACGGCGTCACCCCGCGCGCTTCACCCCTGCGGGGCTCGCGCTTTTGGCCTCCGGCGGGGATATTTAGGAAAAGAAGAAATACGTACCCCCTTCTTCTTTTCGTCAAATATCCCCCGAGCGGAGCGGGAATCGCCCCGAAGGGGCCAAACAATAGTGTGCGCCGCAAGGCGCTCCGTTTGGTTAGCGCAAGGCGGCTTCGATGTTGCCGCCGTCCACCGTCATCACATGCGCGGTGGTGCGTTCGGACATCGCCAGTGTCACAAAAGCATCCGCCACATGACGCGCCTCGACCTCGCGGCGGATCAGGTTGCCGGCCATATAGGTGCCCTCGTCAATGCCGCGGGCCTTGGCGCGTTCCTTGATGAAATCATCATCCAGCAGGCCTGAACGGATGCGGTCAGCGTTGATGCCGTTCACCCGCACACCCATTGGGCCAAGTTCCAGCGC
>CAZIDQ010000160.1:0-6229 GCA_964538015.1 uncultured Marinosulfonomonas sp. | reverse complement strand
TGCCCGGGCCAACGGGGGAATCCAACCGGCTGACCTATCACACCCGCCCGCCGCTGTTGTGCCTTGGCCCAACGCGGCAAGCCGCAGAGCAGCAGGCCAAAGCGGTGTGCGAACTGGGTGGCGTTGCGGTTCTGGCCTACGGGCTGGACCCGCAAGCACTGGAAACCCTGCGCGGATTTTCCGGCGCGCTCTGGTGGGGGGATGCGGATAAGGCCCGCGCCTATGATTGCGCATTGGCGCGGCGTGACGGGCCGATCCTGCCGTTGATCACCACCGTGCCCGACAAGGCCCATGTCACAATCGAACGCCACACCTGCGTGGACACTACCGCATCCGGCGGCAATGCGGCCCTGTTGGCGGAAATGGAGTGATCAAAAGACCTTTAGATCCTTGATGGTGGCACTGATCATCCCGTCGGTGTCATCACTATCGGCAGACACACCAACCCCGACCAGCACGCCGGGATTGGCCCCGAACGCGCGCTGGTAATCGGCGACCAAATCGACGCTTTCGGAAAACGCCCCCTTGCCTGCCTTCCGGCTGGCCACGGTTTTCAACTGGTTCGGGCCATAGGGGCTGAACAGGATTTTGCCGCGCGGGTAATCGCCGCCCCAGACGTAAACCAATGCCTTTGTGCTGGAGTTTTTCAGCACCTTCCGGATAGACGCACCAGACAGCCTGTCTGCATCTTTCGCATCCATGAACACGAAATAGATCGCCAGATTGCGATCATCCCCGCCCTTGCGGGTCAGGTCCGTGGCTTTGACCGATTGTGCCACCGACCAGCCCCAAGATGCCATTTTCGAGCCCCAGGCCGATTTTGGCACCGACCGGTACAGCATCGAAACCGTGCCATCCGAGGACACCTGCAACTGACGCCCCTTTAGCCCATAATCATTGGTCCACAGGCGAAGGAACCCTTGCTCTACCCAAGAATTGTCAAACTTCAGCGCCTCGGCCGAGGCCTGAAACGCCCCGGAAAACGTAAGAACCACCACCAAACGGGTCAGGAATTTCATCATCACGCTACCTTTCACACGCCAATACGTCTTTGGCGGCAAGTCTGGACTGTCCCCTACCCTCAACACCAATCACATCTTTGTCAGAACCACCCTTGACCCCCTGCCCTGCATCGGCAACCTTTGGCGCATGTTTCCTATTCGCGATCACAACCCGTCCTTAAAAACGCCCTACGTCACATATGCGCTGATGGCGGTGAATATTCTGGTGTTCCTGTCCTATTGGGGAAATCTGGAAAACCCCCGGATTATCAACCAGTTTTTCTATGACTGGGCGATGGTGCCCGACATGGTTTCCAGCGGCGATCATTACTATTCTATGGTCACGTCGATGTTCCTGCATGGTGGTATTATGCATTTGGCAGGTAACATGCTGTTTTTGTGGATATTCGGCGATAATATGGAGGAACAGCTGGGCCATGTCGGCTATTTGCTGTTCTATTTCGCGGTCGGGCTGGCGGCCGGACTTACCCAGATCCTGACCGCCCCGCATTCGCCCGTGCCGGTGGTGGGCGCATCCGGCGCCATTGCCGGTGTGATGGGTGGCTATCTGTTGCTATTTCCAAAGGCGAGAATCGACATCCTGTTTATCTTTGTGGTGTTCTTTCGTATCTTTGCAATCCCCGCTTGGGTGATGCTGGGACTTTGGTTCGGCTTGCAGGTGGTGAATGGCGCAATTGCAGATTCCAGCATTGGTGGCGTGGCCTATTGGGAACACGCTGGTGGCTTTATTGCAGGGGTACTTTTGGCCCTGCCTGTCTGGCAACGGCTGGGCGGCAAGGTATTCTGGGACAAAACCCACGGCCATCCACCCCACCCCGAAGCCAAGTATAAACTAAGCCCGTCCCGCATTCCGAAAATCACGAGGCGCAGATGACAAAACACAAGCTGACATGCCATTGCGGCGCGGTTGAACTGCGGGTGAAACTGGCCGATGGCCTGAACACCGCGCGACGCTGTGATTGTTCGTTTTGTAGAAGAAGGGGCGCGATTGCGGTCACGTCGATGGTCGGGGATATTGAAATAGTGAAAGGCGAGGATAAGCTGACCCTGTATACTTGGGGCACGCATACCGCCAAACACTACTTCTGTTCCGTCTGTGGCATCTACACCCATCACCAGCGCCGATCGAACCCGAATGAATACGGTGTAAACGTCGCCGCAATCGAAGGGGTCAACCCGCGCGATCTGGGCAACGTGCCGTGGAGCGACGGGATAAATCACCCCTCTGACCGCAAAGCCTGAGATGGCGGACGTTTTTCTGGTAATCCTGCCGCTGGTTCTGCTGGTGGCCCTTGGGCAGGTGATTGCCAAAACCGGCTGGCTTGCCCCCAATGACTGGACGGGACTAGAGAAGCTGAGCTTTCGGATATTGATTCCGGCCCTGATCATCCGCTCCATCGCCCATTCCGACATGACCCTGAAATCTTCGGGCCTGTATGTCGCAACAATGCTGGTGGCCTTCACTGCCGCAGGGATACTGACATTGCTTTTGCGCATGGCATTGCCGAAAACGGCAATTGGCAACCCGCAACTGTCCTCGATGTTTCAGGCCGTTACCCGATGGAATGCGCTAATCACACTTCCTGTGGCAGCACAGCTGTTCGGGCCGGCGGGTTTGACCACCATCACGATTGCAATGGCCTTCCTTATCCCCTTCATCAACATTGTTAACATTGCGGCCCTTGCCACATTGCTTGCCGGACAGTTTTCTGTCGGGAAGGTGCTAAAAGCAATCGCCTTGAACCCACTGATCATTGCCTCGGTTATTGGTCTTTTGTTAAACATCGGCAACATCCCTATCCCCGCCCCGATTGACACAACACTGGAAATGACGGCCCGCGCGGCCCTTGCGGTCGGATTGCTCTGCGTTGGAGCGGGATTCAATATGCGGCGGCTGTTTTATCTGAACTGGCAGATTGTCTGGGCCGTCAGCATCAAATCCGTGATGGCACCGGCATTGGTGATGGCGCTGGCGCAACTCTTTGGGCTGGGCCAAATGGAAACACTATGCGCGATGCTGGTGGTGGCCACACCAACGGCCACCAATGGCTATATCATCGCCCGCCAGATGGGGGGCGATGCCGAACTTTATGCGATTATTCTGAACTGGCAGCTTGTGGTCGCGATCATCGCCTTTCCGGTGATGATCGCCATCATGCAGGGCTGAACATCACTTCTCGCGAATGATTTTGGCAAACTGCTCGAAAATAGGCTCGTTGGCGCAGATCACTTCGCCATCGGCCAGAATATTGCGCTCCTTGCGCAGTGGCTCGATCATGCCGCCTGCCTCGCGGACAATCACCACACCGGCGGCAATATCCCACAGGTTCAGACCCCGTTCCCAGAAACCGTCAAACCGGCCAGCCGCGACATAGGCCAGATCCAGTGACGCCGAGCCCCAGCGCCGCACGCCCGAGGTTGCCGGCAAAATTCGCGCCAGCTCCTGCAGGGTTTGCGGCAAATCGGCCCGACCGCTAAACGGCAGGCCGGTGGCAAACACACATTCCGACAGACGGCGGCGGCCCGAAACCCGCATCCGGCTTTCGTTCATCCATGCGCCCTGCCCTTTTTCGGCAAAGAACATCTCGTCTTTGGTCGGATCATAAACCACACCGGCGACAACCTCGCCTTTGCGCTCCAGTGCAATTGAAACGGCCCAATGCGGCATCCCGTGCAGAAAATTGGTGGTGCCATCCAGCGGGTCAACAATCCAGCGCCGCGTCGGGTCATCCCCCTCGGTCACGCCGGTTTCCTCGCCCACCCAGCCATAGGTCGGTCGCGCCTCGGTCAGTTGCTCGCGGATTATTTCTTCGGCAGTGAAATCGGCTTTGGAAACAAAATCCCCCGCACCCTTCAAAGATACCTGCAGGTTCTCGACCTCGCGAAAGTCTTTCGACAGCGAACGTCCCGCCGCACGGGCAGCTTTTATCATCAGGTTCAGGTTGGCACTCATCGGCATTTGGCGGACTCCTATGGATCAGATGCCGCATATACGACGGGTTTCCCAAGATGCCAAGACCGCAAAGTGACTAGCTGCGTTGCATTTTAACGGGGACAGTGCGCCCTAGCCGGATAAAATGCGCCATATAGGGCTTGGCGGCATCTTCATTGCGGATCGCGGCATACAGGCGACGGGTCAGTCCGGTTTTGGTTAAGGGGCGGGTGACATAGTCGGAATTATACCTGACCTCGCGCAGCACCCAGTCGGGCAGCACCGTAACCCCGCGGTTCGATGCAACCAGCAACAAGATGACGGCGGTCAGCTCCACCTGACGGATGGTGGCCGGTTCCACCTTGGCCGGCCCCAGCAATTCGGTGAAGGCGTCCAGTTTACTGCGCTCCACCGGATAGGTGATCAGGGTCTGGTCGCGAAAATCTTTGGCCTCGATATAGGTTTTTTCTGCCAGCGGGTTTTTGGCCGCAGCGACGAACACCGGCTCATAATCAAACAGCGGCGAGAATTCGATACCGGTTAAATCCTCGGGGTCCGAGGAAATCACCAGATCGACCTGTTCCTTTTGCAACGCCGTCAGCGCGTCGAACGACAGACCGGCGCGGATATCGACATCAACATCCGGCCAAGCCTTGCGGAATTCCTCCAGCACCGGAAACAACCATTCAAAACAGGCGTGACATTCGATCGCGATATGCAAGCGCCCAGCACGGCCACTGTGCAACCCCGCGAAATCCTGCTCGATCGCGGTGATTTCCGGCAGCACCCGTTCGGCCAGCGCCAACAGGCGCATACCGGCGGCAGACAGGCGCAAAGGTTTGGAGCGGCGGATAAAAAGTTCGACCTGCGTCTGCGCCTCAAGCCCCTTGATCTGGTGGCTAAGGGCCGATTGGGTGATGTTCATCACTTCGGCCGCGCGGGCCAGCCCGCCAGCCTCGTGAATGGCTTTGATGGTGCGCAAGTGGCGAAGTTCCAGATGCATTATGTGGTCAGCCTCATGTTGATCTTGAGAATTATGAATTTGTTTCACAATTCCAGCCGTGCGACAAGCCCCTTGAACAAAAGGAAACAACTATGTCCACGCCCCGCATCAGCTTTGAATTTTTCCCGCCGCAATCGCTCGAAGCGTCATTCCGGCTGTGGGATACCGTGCAGGTTTTGGCGCCGTTAAACCCGAATTTCGTTTCGGTCACCTATGGCGCGGGCGGCACCACGCGGGATCTGACGCATGACGCGGTGACCACCATCCAGAACAATTACGGGCTGAAGGTGGCGGCGCATCTGACATGTATCAATTCCACCCGCGATGAAATTCTGGCGATTGCCGATAAATATGCCAAGGCGGGCGTGACCGATATCGTCGCCCTGCGCGGTGATGCCCCCAAGGGCGCGGACGGATTCAAACCGGTTGAGGGCGGGTTCACCAGTTCAGTTGAACTGGTTGAAACGCTGGCCGAAACCGGCAAATTCAACATCCGCGTTGGTGCCTACCCCGAGCCCCACCCCGAAAGCGCCGATACGGCGGCCGATGTGGAGTGGCTAAAGCGCAAGATCGATGCGGGTGCGAGCAGCGCAATCACCCAGTTTTTCTTTGAGGCGGAAACATTTTTCCGCTTTCGCGATGCCTGCGAAAAGGCGGGGATTGATGCGCCGATCATTCCGGGGATCATGCCGATCACCAGCTGGGCGGGGATCAAGAAATTCGCCGCCGGTTGTGGTGCCTCGATTCCGACGTGGCTGAATGATGCGTTTGAAAAGGCCATCCGTGACGGACGCACCGATCTGCTGTCCACCGCCGTTTGCACCGAATTGTGCAGTGATCTGTTTGATGGCGGGGTCGAGGATCTGCATTTCTACACCCTGAACCGCCCCGCGCTGACCCGCGATATTTGCCATGCGCTGGGGGTGACACCTGCGGTTTCGCTTGAGAATGTTGCCTAGGGGCGCACGGATTTTCGGTTAGCCACATATTTATGCCCCCGTGCTGTGGGGTGAATCCGTTCGCTTGCGTCCTGTCCAATGGCGCGGCGGCGGCGCCACAGGAACATTTTCGCCCAACCGCGCCATGAGCCAACCATCGGGGCCGCGGCATCCTGTTCAAACCGCACTTGCCAACCCTCGGGGAAGCGCACGTCGCAGCCCTCCATTTTCTCTAGCATCCAGACCAGTGGAATATTTGACAGCGGTCGCGCGGCATCAAACCCGCCCAGATGGCCGCCGATATCGCTGTGACAACCGCGAAACCACATTTGCT
>CAZIDQ010000159.1:0-6305 GCA_964538015.1 uncultured Marinosulfonomonas sp. | reverse complement strand
ACCGTGTGGGAACGGGTCGGGAAAACCTTGGTCACACAGGCGGTTTTCAACCCCTGCTCGGCCATCCCCAAAGTCGCCCGCAAACCGGCACCACCGGCGCCAACAACCACTACATCATATTCGTGGGTCTCGTATTCATAAGCAGCCATGTTACTTCTCCGGCTCAGGCACTAAAGGCGATTTTGGCGATCGAGAAAACAGCGGTCACAGCCGTTGCCCCCCAGAACAGACGGTTCACAATCAACGATCCCATCAACAGGCGTGGCGCGTGAACGTAATCTTCGATCACCACTTGCAGGCCCAGATACAGGTGCTTGCACAGCACGATGAAAAACATCACCGCCACGATGGCATGATAGGGGTGTTGATAGGTTTTCAGCGCGGTGGCATGATCTGCCCCCAAGGTGCCGATAAATGGAAACAGAAACATCAGCGACAGCGGGATCAGCGCAATTGCAGTCACCCGCTGTGAAATGAAATGTTCAGTCCCGCCACGGGCAACGCCCAGGCCGGAAACACGTTTACGATCGGTTAAATATGACATCTTCGTTCCCCTTACAGCGCCAGCAGGATGCACAGCAATGTTGCCACAACCGACAACACCACCGCCGCAATACCTGATCGCCGAACAGCCTTCATTCCCATGCCCTTGCCGGAATCCCATTGCAGATGGCGCAAGCCGCCAAAGAAGTGATACCAGAACGCCCAGAGCGAGCCGACCATGATCAAAATTCCGAACCACGAGGTCAGGAACCCGTTTGCCACATCAAAATAGGCGGCATCGGTTGCGGCGGCCAGAAACCACCATGCGATCAGCACAGCGGCCAGCGACATCGCAACGCCGGTAAGCCGGTTCAGAATCGACAGGATGGATGTGATTTGCGGACGATAGACTTGCAGGTGAGGCGAAAGCGGGCGATTGCCCTGATTTGCGTCTGCCATTGGTTATACCCCTTCAGGATCAATTGCCTGTGGTCGGCTAGATTGTTCATCTTATCCTGAATGAATAGCGCTATAATTTGTCCGAGTCACGCGATCCGGCACAATGTTAGCGCAAATAATCGCGCGATTTTGTTGAATTTTTTACTTTGTGATCACACGTTAGCCTTGCGTGATCACAAATATCTACTCTGGAGCCGTTCGGTACAACTCGTCGATATAATTGGTACAAACTGTGATCTTGTGCCGGTTCGGGGAATAAAAGGCGTACATATTGCTGCCGCGGCTACAGCGTTTCACAGTCACCCGCAGGTGTTTTGGCAGATTGAATTTGTCATTCACCAACTTCACTTCGGCCTCGATCACCTCGGCGGCGCGTTGTTGCAGGGCGGTGCGGGCGGATTGGCGGAATCGGATATGTTCGCCGGTTTTGGCATCTTCCAGTTGCTCGATAATCGGATCCCAGCTGCGCTTGGCCAGTTCGAATTCTTCACCACAAATCTCTGCACGGTCCTCGGGGATATCCATCTCGACGGCAAAATCCGCGCGTTGCTCTGGCGCACTGCCATAGGTCAGGCAGGCGATATTGTAATAACGCTGCATGTCGGGGCCGTGTTCATCGGCCCAATCCCATTCGCGCCCTTTTCCCATCCGGTCATCGGCGTCGACCTTGAACCCCATCGCCCCGCCGCTGTTAATATTCAGCGCGGTTTCATCATCAAACAGCCGTTCAATAACCACAACGCTAAACACATCTGCCGCATCTTCTTCCTGCCCGTAAACCGGCAGGTCCATTATGTCGATCAGCGCATGGGCCAATTCGTGATAGAACGTGGAAACCAGATTGGTGCGGACGAATTCGAATTGCCGCGCATCCAGAACCAGCGCGGCGGGTTTGCCCTGCTTGCCGTCATTTTGCTTGTCCGTCAGAAGGGGCTGTTCCTTTGGCGTCTTGTCGGCCTGTTTATTCACATCTTCAGCCGCCATCAGGGCGACAGGCAGCAACAGGGCAGCAACAATACAAAACAGTTTTCTCATGACATCCTTTAAGTCGGCATCACCGCCCAATAGTCAATATCCAGCAACACATCCGGCAGGTATTTTCCGTCTTCGCCACGCAATTCAAACGCCGCCCCTTTGGTCGCCACGGTACGCAGCCGGATCAGCCCGACACCGGGGACATCCGTTTTGGCCACGTCCAGAACTTCGGACCAGGCCCGCACCGTATCGCCTGCAAAACAAGGGTTGGCATGGGCGCCCGCGTTCAGACCAACGATCATCTGCGCATTGGCCAAACCGTTAAAGCTCAGCGCACGGGCCAGCGAAATGATATGCCCGCCATACATCAGCCGCTTGCCATCGGGCCGCGCCGTCACGTCGAAATGCACCTTGGCCGTGTTCTGCCACAGGCGCGTGGCCATCATGTGTTCGGCTTCTTCAATCGTCACCCCGTCCACATGGTCAATCCGCTCGCCCACGGTGTAATCACCCAGCCGGTGCGACTCGCCCGCCAGCGTGAAATCGTAATCGGTGAAATTCAGCCCTTCAGGGATCACCACCTGATCCGCAGGTAATGCATCCGCCAATTCAGGGATCACCGTTTCCGGTGCTGCCGCCTCCGAAACGCGTTTCTTCACCATCACCCAGCGCACATATTCCAGCACCGGCGCGCCGTGCTGATTGGTGCCGGTGGTGCGCACCCAGACCACGCCGTTCTTGCCACTGGAATTCTGTTTTAGCCCAATCACCTCTGAACTGGATCGCAACGTATCCCCCGCATAAACCGGCCTTAACCACCGTGCTTCGGCATAGCCCAGATTGGCCACTGCATTCAGTGAAATATCAGGCACGGTTTTGCCGAACACCACATGGAATGTGATCAGGTCATCCATCGGCGATGCCGACAGCCCGCAAGCGCGTGCAAATTCGTCAGACGAGGCCAGCGCATGGCGCGCCGGATACAGCGCATGATACAGCGCCCGCTCGCCACCTGACACCGTGCGCGGCACAGCGTGGTCGATCACCTCGCCCAGCCTGTAATCCTCGAAAAACCGCCCTGCTGTCGTCTTGCCCATCACTGCTGCCCCAGTTTCAGATCGGGTGAATAGGTCACATCCGCCTCTTTGGTCACCGCCTGGCCGCAGCGCATCACGCCGTTGGCATGGTCAAAGGCATAGGTCGGGGAACCATACAGCTCCCATCCCTTGCTCAGCGCCTCGCTTACCTTGTGGCAAAAGGCGGCGGTGTCATCCTCGGTCAGTAAACGATACAGCTTCATGGATAAGTCCCCCGAAACGGGCTGTAGCCCAGCCAGATATGAACGCCGGTGATCAGCGCATACAGTACCAGCGCAATCACGAAATTTTTGATGTCTTTGGAAACCGGACCCGCTTTGGGCCGCTCCCACACGCCTTCACCACGGTTGATCAGTAGCATCTGCGCAAAAACCCAAACGCCCAACCCGCCAAACAGGATCAAGGATGCCTGATCGCCGTTCACCAACAAATGCGCTGCGGCCCAGATCAGCATGCCCCACAGCATCGGATGGCGTACCTTTGCCGCCACCCAGCCACGCGACGATCCCGCGCCAAACATAAATAGCGATGCCAGCATCAGCAGATTGTTCACATGCCCCATACCGGGCATCGGCGTGTAAACGGGTATAATGTCGGCGCTGCGATATCCGATCACCATCAGCACAATCGCCGCCAATGACGCCAGCGCCACCAGCCCTTTGCCCGCATCCCCCATCGACGCACGCACGCCGGGCAACAGACGCTTAAAGAAATGCGCTCCGATCCACAGCAGAACTCCGGCAATCAGCAATCCCATTCGCTATCCTTCCAATGCGGCAATCATCTTTGCCTTGGCCAGTGTCTGCTGTGCGGTGACAATATGCAAGTTCTCGACGATCTTGCCATCCACCACTGCCACGCCCTGCCCTGCCGCTTCAGCCGCTTCAAAGGCCGCGATCTGGCGCCGCGCCAGCTCGACTTCGGCCTCGGATGGCGCAAACGCCCTGTTCGCAACAGCCAGTTGCGCCGGATGGATCAACGTCTTGCCGTCAAACCCCATATCGCGGCCCTGCTCGCATTCCACGCTCAGGCCATCATCATCTTTGAACGCATTATAAACCCCGTCAATCGCCACCACCCCATGGGCGCGTGCGGCCAGCAGACACATTTGCAGACTGGTGATCAACGGCTCGCGATCCGCCCGAAAGCGGCAATTCAGATCCTTGGCCAGATCATTGGTGCCCATCACCATGCCGCGCAACTGTTTGTGCGCAGCGATCTCGCCGGCGTTCAAAATACCCAGCGGAGTCTCCATCATCGCCCAGATCGGTATATCCCCGACCAATGCCGCCAACGCCTCAACATCCGCCGCCGCATTCACCTTGGGCAACAAAACCGCATCGGCGCCACCAACCACTGCCGCATCCTCGCGCCCCCATTCTGTATCCAGCCCGTTGATCCGCACGATCCTGAACCGCGCGCCGTAATCCTGCGCCAATGCATCCGCCAGCATCCCGCGCGCTGCCGCTTTCTCCTCAACGGCGACCGCATCCTCCAGATCGAAAATAATCGCATCCGTGGCCAATCCCTGCGCCTTTTCCAGCGCGCGCGTTTTTGATGCGGGGATGTATAAAACGGAACGGAACGGGCGGGCGTGGGTGTCCATGATTCGGCCTCCTTGAAATAATCTTGCGCAATCAGCACCATTTCAGCACCATTGCGCAAGCCCGTTTCGCGCGCGCCCTTCTTCTTTTCCGAAATACCTCTGCCGGAGGCATCAGGCGAGCCCCGACAGGGGCGAGCCTACGGCGACATGCGCAGCATGGCGCAATCCCTGCCATCCTTCACCTCCCGTTAACCATCCCGCGCCTATGATTAACCGGTTTTACAACCTCTCGCCGCAGGCTGGCACAGACCAAAGCAGAGGAAAGGCACTATGAATATGAACAAGAAAATTCTGACACTTTCACTGGGCATCGGCGCGATTTTGCTCTCTTCCCAGCACGCTTTTGGACAAGGGCAAAACTGCGCCGATCGCGCCGCCGTTGTTGCCCGTCTGGCCACAGCTTATGGCGAAACCCGCCACAGCATTGGCCTTGCAGCCAACAATTCTGTGGTCGAGGTTTTCGCCTCGGATGAAACCGGCACTTGGACCATCACCGTCACCACAGCCAATGGCACCACCTGCCTCGTTGCCTCGGGTCAGGCGTTCGAGGAAATGGCAGCTTCAATTCCCCCGAACCTTGGAAGCGACACCTGAACAGCCCACCGGCCCGATCCCCGCACATATTCAATTTTCCCGATTTGACGACTCTATGCCAGCCTGTTCAAATGCCTTGCGCACAGGATCAGGAATGGATACGCAAACAGCGAAATTATCGGATCAGGAGATCACACCATGGCCAGAGCCAAAATCGCCCTTATCGGTGCCGGACAAATCGGCGGCACCCTTGCCCACCTTGCAGCAATGAAAGAACTGGGCGACGTTGTCATCTTTGACATCGCCGACGGCATCCCGCAGGGCAAAGCCCTCGACATCGCCGAAGCTGGCCCGTCCGAAGGGTTCGACGCCACCATGTCAGGCACCGTCGATTATTCCGACATCGCAGGCGCCGATGTTTGCATCGTCACCGCCGGTGTCGCCCGCAAACCGGGCATGAGCCGCGACGATCTGTTGGGCATCAACCTGAAAGTGATGAAATCGGTCGGCGAAGGCATCGCCAAACACGCACCCGACGCATTCGTGATCTGCATCACCAACCCGCTGGACGCGATGGTCTGGGCCTTGCGCGAATTTTCCGGCCTGCCCCACAACAAGGTTTGCGGCATGGCCGGTGTGCTGGACAGCGCCCGTTTCCGCCACTTCCTGTCACTGGAATTCAATGTATCCATGCGTGACGTCACCGCCTTCGTTCTGGGTGGCCACGGCGATACAATGGTGCCGCTGGAACGTTATTCCACCGTCGCCGGCATCCCGCTGCCCGATCTGGTGGACATGGGCTGGACCACACAGGACAAAATGGACGCCATCATCCAGCGCACCCGTGACGGTGGTGCCGAAATCGTCGGCCTGCTGAAAACCGGCTCCGCCTATTATGCGCCCGCCACATCCGCCATCGAAATGGCCGAAGCCTTCCTGAAAGATCAAAAACGCGTTCTGCCTTGTGCCGCCTATGTGGACGGCGCCCTTGGTCTTGACGGCTTCTATGTGGGTGCACCAACCGTGATCGGTGCCGGCGGCGTCGAGCGGATCGTCAACATTAAGCTGAACAAGGACGAACAGGCAATGTTCGACAAATCTGTCGAAGCGGTTAAAGGTCTGGTTGCGGCGTGTAAGGAAATCGATCCTTC
>CAZIDQ010000158.1:0-6306 GCA_964538015.1 uncultured Marinosulfonomonas sp. | reverse complement strand
TTGGCGTTCACAGGGTTTGCCGGGGCCAAGGCCAGCTTCATCTGGCCAAGGGTTTTCAGGGCGATGGCTGGATCGTTCACCGGCGGGGCGGCGCAGGCCCCAAGGCCCGAGGTTTTGGTAAACCCCTCACTGACCAGCAACTGCCCGTCGGTGGTTTCCACCACCAGATGGATGCCGCTGGGTCCGTTCAGGCGCATGGTCATGTCAAAGGTGAAATCACCGGTCGGGCGCTGCATTTCGAACACCGCAGACACCGGCATCGGGTTATCGTCAATCACCAGATAGACCTTGTCGATCAACTGTCCGTCAGGCAGGGAAACACTGGCCCCCATCAACACCCGCCGGTCATCCGTTGCGCGGTAGGGGGTGCGCAGTGTGACGGCCTCGGCGCTGGCCTGCACCACGTCGCGGTCCTCGTCAAACATCAATGGACTGATGTCATCCCATGCCTCGCCCGCGATGCTGGCGAATGGCAAAACCGCAAGCGCCGCGGTGGCAATGATTGTTCCAATAGCCGATCTTAACATTTATTCCTCCCTGTTCACGCGTTAAGGCAATATACAATTACGTCAATGACCTGTCACCGTTCCTATGGTCGTAGATGGATCATTCGGCCATCAGGAACGCCCCAAAGGCCCGCGGGCCATCGCCGGTTTCATATTCCGCCATCACCTGCAGGGTTTGCACATCAATCACCGACAGGGTGTTGGAAAACCAGTTGGCAACGTAAATCCTGCGCCCGTCGGTCGAGGGAATGATCCCCTCGGGGTATTCGCCGACATCAATCGTGCCGACAGGGTGCAGCGTTTCCAGATCAAACACGCTAACCGTATCGGCATACTGGTTTGTCACAAAACCGCGCCCACCGGATAAGGCCACCGCATAGGGCCGTTCCTGCACCTTGACTTGCCCAATCACACGGGCGTTCGCGATATCGATTACCGTCACCGTGTTGGACCCCACATCGGCCGTATAGGCGCGGGTTCCGGTGGCGTTGATTGTCACACCAAACGGCCTTTCGCCGACAGAAATGGTGGCAATACGCTCGCCGCTATCTGTATCAATGATCGAAACCTGATCTGAATCACGATCCGCAGACAACACCTTGCTTCCGTCCGGCGTAACCGCAATCCCTGCAGGGGATTTTCCGACCTTGATTCTGCGCAAAACCTGCCCCGTATCAGGCGCCACCTCGAACACCCGCGCGTTATACCAATCGGTGACATAGACGCGGCGACCATCTGGGTGAACGGCCACCCCGAACGGGCCACCGTCAAGTGTGATCCTTTTGGTTACTGTCAGGGTATCGCGCGCAATCACGCTCAGGGTTTTGCTGTCGGGGCTGACCACATAGATCCACGCGCCCTTCGGCCCCACCGCAACCGCCGCCGGTTTGCCGCCAACGGGGATGGTTTTCAGCGTCTTGCCATTGTCCAGATCAATCACGCTGACATCATTGCTGGATTGATTGGTGACAAACGCCATATCCCCCGCAAATGCAGGGGATACAGCCAGCCAACCAATCAGGAGAGATGGGAGAAGGTGGATCAATTGGCTGCGCCGAACCGTTCGGTCAGGACGTCCAGTCCGGCTTTGTATACGCCGGTGACGGCGGCGATTGCGGCGTCGTCATTCAGTTCCTCGGGCGGATCATTGTTCGGATAACCCCGATAAAACGCCCCGCGCCACTCGATGATCGAGCCACCGCCATCGCGCGGCTTGACCGTCAGATGCGAGGAATAGTTGGTGACGGGCAGAACCTTTACGTCGACCTTTTCAATGCGATAGGAATAGCTCATCTTTTCAGCGCTGAACTTATACAGTAGCTCGTCGATTGTGGGGCCGCCTTCCTGTCCCAGTGTCAAAACACGGGTGGCGTTTATGTCATTGCCCCCTGTGCCCGTGGTGCTGAACACCACCGGATGCCAGCTCATATCCTGAAAGTTGCCAATCGCGGCCCAGACCTCTTCTGGCGGGGCGGCGACCTCGGTGGTCAGGGTGATTTTCTGGCGCGACGGGCCGTGAGCCTGTGCGGTCAAGGTCGACAACAACAGCACCATAAATGCCGTCACAATTGCGTAAATTCTCATCTTTTCCTCCCCGAAATTGCCCAAATGACACCCGATGGTCCCCGCTGGCTTTCGGCGGGTCAATATCGACCATAGTCCAAAGGCATGGGTCCTCATTGGGTCGTAGTCTGGCAGGGATATGGAAATTCGGATGGCAATCAGCGGCAGGGCGAAAACGGTTTGGGCGATGCGGTGGATCCTTGTGATCTGCCTGATCGCGGCTGGTCCCATTGGCATGGGCCATGCTGCGGAAAAGCAGGTGATTTCAGCGCTGGTGTTGCGGGTGGATACGCCCAAACCCAAACCAATCTCGCGGCTTGATCTGGTGCCGGATGATCTGGGCTTTGCCGGTGGTGCACTGGCGACCGAGGACAACCAGACCACGGGGCGTTTCATGGGGCAGGAGTTTGTCACCGCGAATATCGCTGTGCCGCCCGAAGGGGCCGTGGCGGCGATGGATTCCGCAATTGAGGACGGCGCGCAATACATCGTGGTGCTGGCTGATGCACCGATGGTTCTGACGTTGGCGGATGCGGCCAATGGCAGGGCACTGGTGCTGAACGCTTTGGCGCCGGATGACGGTTTGCGCAATGGGGATTGCCGCGCAAATCTGCTGCATATCGCCCCCAGCCGTGCGATGCTGACGGATGCTTTGGCGCAATTCCTGATCTGGAAGAAATGGCGCAACTGGTTTTTGGTCGAGGGCTCGCATCCCGAGGATAAAGCGCTGGCCGACGCCTATCGCCGTGCCGCCCGCAAATTCGGGGCCAAGATCGTCGAGGAACGCGTGTTCGAGGACACCGGCGGCGCAAGGCGCACCGATACAGGGCATGTTCAGGTACAAAAACAGGTCCCCGTGTTCACCCAGCGCGCACCGGATTACGACGTGATGATCGCGGCGGACGAGGCCGATATTTTCGCCGCCTACCTGCCGTTCCACACATGGGAGGCTCGCCCCGTGGCAGGATCCGCCGGCCTGCGCCCGACAACGTGGCATCCGGCCCAAGAGGCATGGGGCGCAACCCAGTTCCAGCGCCGGTTTGAAAAACTGAACGGACGGCATTTGCGCCCCGAGGATTATCAGGTCTGGCTGGCCTTGCGGGTATTAAGCGAGGCCGCGACCCGCACCAGATCGGACCAGTTTGCGGTCTTGCAGGATTACCTGTTGAGTGAGGATTTCGAGATCGCGGGGTTCAAGGGCGAGAAGCTGACATTCCGTGCGTGGAACGGCCAGTTGCGCCAACCGATCCTGCTGGTGGGGGCCAAGGTTCTGGTCTCGGTCTCGCCGCAAGAGGGGTATCTGCATCAGGTCTCGCAACTGGACACATTGGGAATTGATCAGCCCGAAAGCGGTTGTGATCTGGACGGTCGCTGATTGAAAAAAGGAAACGCGATGAAACTGAATATTGCCTGCCTTGCCGCGCTATTGGGGTTGATTTCGCCTTCAATGACAGCGGCTTATACGGTCTATGTAACCAATGAAAAAGACAATACCGTCAGTGTGCTCGACAGTGAAACACTTGAAGTGACAGACACCATCAATGTCGGCCAGCGCCCGCGCGGTATTCTGGTCAGCAAGGATGGCAAGCAGCTGTATATCTGCGTTTCCGATGATGACACGGTCAAGGTGTTTGATACCGCTACGCTGAAATTGCTGCACACCCTGCCCAGCGGACCGGACCCTGAACAATTCATCCTGCACCCGTCCGGCAACCCGCTGTATATCGCCAACGAGGATGACAATCTGGTCACCGTGGTGGATGTGGAAACCCAGCTGGTATTGGCGGAAATTCCGGTCGGGGTCGAGCCCGAAGGCGTGGCGATCAGTCCGGATGGCAAGGTGGTGATCAACACTTCGGAAACCACCAATATGGCGCATTTCATCGACACCGGCAGTTACGAGATTTTCGAAAATGTGCTGGTCGATCAACGCCCGCGTTACGCCCAGTTCACCGATGATGGCAGCCTACTGTTTGTCAGTGCCGAAATTGGCGGCACGGTGACGGTGATCGATGTGGCCAAACACGAGGTTGTTCATAAAATCACCTTTGAAATCCCCGGTCTGCCTGATGAGACCATTCAGCCGGTGGGGGTCAAGGTCACGGCGGACGGCAACACTATTTTCGTTGCCCTTGGACCGGCCAACCGCGTTGCCGTGGTGGATGGCAAATCCTTCGAGGTGCAGGATTACCTGCTGGTTGGTCAGCGCGTCTGGCAGATGGCGTTCACACCGGATCAGAAATACCTGTTCACCACCAACGGCAATTCAAACGACATTTCGGTGATCGACGTGGCGCGGCAAAAGGTGATCAAATCCGTGCAGGTCGGGCAACAGCCGTGGGGCGTGGCGGTTTCGCCAAATTAGGAAGGGAAAGGCACCATGAAAACCATTCTTGTCATTGCAGTATTGCTGGCCGCACCAGCGTTTGCGCGTGATCTGGGCTTGGGTCCGGCGGGCCTGCTGGCGGGCAGCAACAAGGAAGAGCTGGAGCCGATCACTTTGAGCGCCGGCAAGCCACTGACGGACGCGCCCTATATGCTGACCTCGGGCACCTATTACGAACTTGAAATCATCGCCGACGGCACCACAGCGCAAAAGCTGACAGGTGGGGATTTTTTCCGTGCCGTTTGGGTCGACAGCATTGAAACCGAAAGCGGCAGCATCCGGCCAGTGGGTATGAACGGCATTGAAATGGAGGACGAGGGGGAAATGACGCTATCCTTCATCGCCATCGTGCCGGGCCGTTACGTGTTGGCAATACCGGGTGCGCGCGGGGATACCCAGCGGGCCATTTTCAACATTGTTGGTAAATAATGGAAGGGGACGTGCCAGCGCTGCGGATCGCGGATGTCAGCCATTCTTTTGGCAGGATAAAGGCGCTGGATCATGTTTCGCTAACGGTTGGGGCAGGGCAGTTCACGGCGTTACTGGGGGTCAATGGCGCGGGCAAAACTACGTTGTTTTCCCTGATCACGCGGCTATATGACAACATTACCGGCACGATCGAGGTGGCCGGAAATGACGTGCGCCGCCAACCCGGACCAGCGCTGGCGCGGTTGGGGATCGTGTTTCAAACCCGATCATTGGATCGCGATTTGACCGTGCGCCAGAACCTGTTTTACCACGCCGCCCTGCACGGTATGTCGCGGGGCGATACCCGCATACGCACCGCAGAAATGATTGAACGTATCGGTCTGTCGGACAAGCTGGACGCGCGGGTGTCGACCCTGTCGGGCGGCCAGTCGCGGCGCGCTGAAATCGCCCGCAGCCTGATGCACAAACCGCGCCTGTTGCTGCTGGACGAGGCAACTGTGGGGCTGGATGTGAAATCGCGTCTGGATGTGGCCCAACTGGTGCGTGGGCTGATCCGTGATGAAGGGGTGGCGGTGCTGTGGGCCACGCATTTGTTGGACGAGGTGCAGCCGCAAGATAACGTCGCCATCCTGCACCAAGGTAAAATCCTGACCGCCGGAACGGCCCGCGACATCGCTGGAAAATCCACGTTGGAGCAAGCGTTCCTGTCGCTGACCGGCGTGGAGGAGGGGGCGTTATGAGCCACACCCCCCTTGGCTGGCGTGGCCGGATGCGCGCCCTTTACGGCATCATCTGGCGCGAGGCCCTGCGCTTTGCCAAACAGCGCGAACGCTTCTTGTCGGCTCTGGTACGCCCGCTGGTCTGGTTGTTCATCTTTGCCGCCGGTTTTCGCTCGGTTCTAGGGCTGTCGATCACGCCGCCCTATGAAACCTATGTGCTCTACGAGGTCTATGTCGCCCCCGGTCTGTGTGCGATGATCCAGCTTTTCAACGGTATGCAATCCTCGCTATCGATGGTCTATGATCGTGAAACCGGCGCGATGCGTATCTTTCTGGTCAGCCCCTATCCGCGCTGGTTCCTGCTATCGGCAAAACTGTTTGCAGGGGTGGTGGTGTCGATCTTGCAGGTCTATGCATTCCTGCTGATCGCGTGGTTCTGGGGGGTGGATCCACCGCCGCTGGGCTATCTGACAGTGCTGCCTGCGCTGGTGTTGTCGGGGCTGATGTTGGGGGCGATGGGGCTGTTTTTGTCGTCAACCATCCGGCAGTTGGAAAATTTCGCAGGCGTGATGAATTTCGTGATCTTCCCGATGTTTTTCGCCTCGTCCGCGCTGTATCCGCTGTGGCGAATGAAGGAATCCAGCATCCTGTTGCACGACATCTGCACCTATAACCCGTTCACCTATGCCGTCGAACTGATCCG
>CAZIDQ010000157.1:0-6408 GCA_964538015.1 uncultured Marinosulfonomonas sp. | reverse complement strand
GCAGTATCAAGGAAGGGGGCAGTTTCGGGCATTTCTCTCACATCTAAAAGGGGTTATCCGCCTTTATGGGGCTTGTTGCGGGCCGGTTCAAGTGGCTGTCTGTAGGGCGGGGTTCACCCCGCCTTCGGTTGGGTTAATTCTTCTTGGCCAGCGGATGATGCTCCAGCACCAGTTCCTTTAGCCGTTCTTCTAACACATGGGTATAAATTTCGGTGGTGGAAATATCGGCATGGCCCAGTAACGTCTGGATTGACCGTAAATCGGCCCCGTTGGCCAATAGATGCGTGGCAAAAGCATGGCGCAGGGTGTGCGGCGTGACCTTGGCGGGGGAAACACCGCCATGCACGGCCAACTCCTTGATCAGCAGGTAAAACCGGTTGCGGGTCATGTAGCCCAGTTTGCTGCGCGACGGGAACAGGAATTTCGAGGGCGGGGTCCCTTTGGCGCGGGCTGCGTCATCCTGCTCGTCCCGCAGTTTGATCCATTCCACCAATGCGGCGCGGGCAGGGGGGGATAGCGGCACCATGCGCTCCTTACCGCCCTTGCCGCGCACCAGTATCATTCGTGGATCACCCCGCACGGCAGACACCGGCAGCGACACCAGTTCGGTCACCCGCATCCCCGTGGCATACAGCAGTTCCATCAGGCAGGTATTGCGCAGCCGGTCCGATGTGTTGCGCCCATGGCTGCGCGCAGCGGTCAGCAGGGCCTCGACCTCGTCAATGCTCAGGGTTTTGGGCAGGCTTTTGGCTCGCCCCGGCCCTTTGATCTGGATCGCGGGATTGTCGTCGCGCCAGCCTTCCTCGAATGCAAACCGGTACAGCCCTTTGATCGACGACAGCCGCCTTGCGCGGGTGGCTTGGGCCAACCCTTGTGCTTCGCAATGGATCAAATAGCCCTCGACATCGGCGCGGGTGGCGCTGGCGAAATCCGGCCCCTTGCCTGACAGCCAATCGGCAAAATCCATCAGGTCGCGGGCATAGGCGGACTGGGTGTTGGCCGCGGCGTCCATTTCGGCGGCTTGGGCGTCCAGATAGGTGCTGATCCAGTGGCGGGCATCCATCGGCCTAGCCGCGCCGTTCCAGCAGCATCAGTTGCAATGCCGCGCGCCGCGCCGTGTCCTCAAGCCCGACAGAGCGCAGCAATATCAAGGCCTTGCGCACATCTTCCAGATCGCCATCGGCACCTTGGGAAAACAGGGTGATGGCTTGTAGTATTGCCTTGCCCAACTGGTTGTCGGCCAAAAGCGGGGCAAATTCGGCTGGTGGTGTATTGGTCTGAAATGCGGGTTTCACCACATTTCCCTTGGCATCGGGCGAGGCCACGCCGTTCACATCCCCCTGCGCCAGCGCCACCAGAAACTTGTCCATGACCGTGGTCGGGGTGTACCCGCCGGCAACCTTTTCGTAATCCGCCGAAAGCAACCCGATATGAAACGCCAACACCGCAGCGTTATCATGCAGCGGCAAGCGTTCCAGCCGTTCGCCATATAGCGTGGCAAAGGGCACCTCGAGATGCGCCTTTTGCATTTCCCGCCAGGCAACGGGCAGGGCGCTGGCCACGGCGCCCGGATCATTGGTGGACATGGCGGTATCAAATTGTTGCACGGCCTCAATGCGTTCCCATATGCCCCCTGATGCGGCGGGCAGGCGTTCGGTGTAAATCCCCAACAGCCGGTTGGGATCAATCGCGCCGGTGCGGGTCAACCTCTCGGCTGCCTCGATGCGGGACTTCCAGCCGGTGTTGCTGCGCAGGTCGGCATTGGCAAAGGCGCGCGGCAGGCTGGCTGTCGGGATCGGCTCACCAATCGCTTCGCGCATACGGAAGATCAGCGGTGTGATGTGTTTGGGTATCGGTAAGGGCGCCGTGCCCTCGAACAGTTCGGGGTCTAGAAAACGCGCCAAAAGGGCGTCTTCCTCTTTGCTGATATAGCCCAGCACCTTGGCGGTTTCCAATGTCACGGCGGCGGCGTTCCAGTCACCATTGCGCGCAAGGCAGAATACCCGTGCCGGAAAGGTGGGGGCAATATCGGCGTTGTCCTTTAGCGTGGCGCAGGCGGCGTGTTCGGTGCCGGTCAACAGCGCCACATCAAACCAGCGGCGAAACAGATCAGGCGTGTGCGGTCCGGCGCGTTCCAGCAGGGCCTGCGCCTGATCCAGTGATCCCAAGTCCAGCAATTTGTCGATCCGTGCCAAAAACAGCGCGCCGGTGCCATCGGCATCCAATGGCGCATCCAGTTCGGCCAGCAGGATCATCTTTAGCAACTCTTCCAGCGCAGGCAGGCTCTGAACCGGCTGGCGGCGCACCAGTCGCGCCAATTCCCCGCTGGCGGTTGCCCCCCAAAAGGCGCGCGGCAATCCGGTGACCGAAACCGGCAACAGCCCTACGGCATCGGGTGTTGGCCCGCCCAGCGTGGTAACCGTGATATCCTCGACCGAGGCATCACGACTGATATCTGTGGCTGCGGGGGGCTGCATCATCACCGGTGTGGCCACCGTATCGGACAACCAGTCAATCGCCGAAAGCGGCGCATCTGCCAGCGCGGTGGTGGCGTTGCCCAGAACAAGGGCGGCGAAAATGAAAAACCTTTTACTCGACATCCAGTGTAACCGGCTGGTTAACCTCTTTTACCTCGGGGGTCATGTCCCCCAGATATGCATAACCTGTCAGGGCGACAAAGCCCAGTAAAAGAAGGAATATAAGCGCCTTGAGCAATCGCCCCATTTTCGTCTGCCTTTTTTGTTTTGGCCGCATTATGAAGCAGCTTGCCAGATTTATATATGGCCTTTTTCCAAATTTCACGCCATTGAGTGGAATTAATGCAAAATTAAGCGGGTGGCTGCCGGTTTGGCTGAGGTGTTGAAAAAGACAGTTGTGCTTGTGGGCATGATGGGCGCGGGGAAAACGGCTGTGGGCAAGGCCTTGGCCGATTGCCTTTCTGTGCCGTTTCTGGATTCCGACGATGAAATTGTCAAAGCCGCCAACATGTCGATTGCAGAAGTGTTCGAACGCGACGGCGAGGCATTTTTCCGGGCCCGCGAAACCGAGGTGATCACCCGATTGCTGGAAGAAGAGGTCGGGATACTGTCCACCGGCGGGGGGGCGTTTTTGGCCGGACGAAACCGTTTGGTGATCTCGGACAAGGGGATTTCTGTTTGGTTAAAGGCCGATCTGGAATTGTTGTGGGCACGGGTGCGGCACAAAACCTCGCGGCCATTACTGCGCACGGAAAACCCGCGCCAGACCTTGAAAGAAATAAGCGAATCCCGCGCACCGTTTTACGAAATGGCCGATCTGGTTGTGAAGGGTCGCCACGACTATTCGGTGGATGATATGGCCGCGGCTGTTTTGGCCGCACTAAAAACCCGACCGGATGTATTGGAGACAGAATAATGGTTGAAACTTTGCGTGTGGAACTGGGTGATCGGGCCTATGACATCCGGATCGGTGACGGGTTGGTCAATCAGGCAGGCGCCGAGATTGCACCCCTGTTGGCACGCCCCCGCGTGGCGGTGGTGACAGATGAAAACGTGGCGGCATTGCATCTGGCCACGCTGCGGGCCGGTCTGGCGGCGGCGGGCATCGAAATGGTGTCGCTGGTGCTGCCCGCAGGCGAGGCAACAAAGGCATGGCCACAATTTTCACGCACGGTGGAATGGCTGCTGGAACAAAAGGTTGAACGCCGCGATGTGGTGGTGGCCTTTGGCGGCGGGGTGATCGGCGATCTGGTGGGTTTTGCTGCTGCCGTGCTGCGGCGCGGCGTGCGCTTTGTGCAAATCCCCACGTCCCTGCTGGCGCAGGTGGACAGTTCTGTGGGCGGCAAAACCGGCATCAACGCCCCTCAGGGCAAGAACCTGATCGGTGCCTTTCATCAGCCGTCCCTGGTGCTGGCCGATATCGGTATTTTGGGCACCCTGACCCCGCGCGATTTTCTGGCGGGGTATGGCGAGGTGGTGAAATACGGCATGCTGGGGGATCTGGATTTCTTTGAATGGCTGGAAATCAACGGCCCCGCCCTGGCCGCCGGTGACATGGCCCTGCGGGCCGAGGCCGTGCGCCGTTCCTGTCAGGCCAAGGCCGATATCGTGGCGCGGGACGAAACCGAACAGGGGGACCGTGCGCTGTTGAATCTCGGGCATACCTTCTGTCATGCGCTTGAATCCGCGACCGGCTATTCCGACCGCCTGCTGCATGGCGAAGGCGTGGCGATCGGCAGTGCGCTGGCATTCGAGGTTTCGGCCCGTCTGGGTCTGTGTAGCCAAGAAGACCCAAGCCGCGTGCGCGCCCATTTGCGCAATATGGGCATGAAAGTGGATCTGTCGGATATCGAGGGCGATCTGCCGGATGCCGAAACACTGATTGCCCTGATGGGACAGGACAAAAAGGTGATGGACGGTGCAATCCACTACATCATGGTGCGCGGGATCGGGCAGGCGTTTGTTACATCCGACGTGGACGAAAGCGTGGTCAAAACTGTGCTGGAACAGGCTTTGGCCGCCAGATAACCCTTTCTTCTTTTCTTAAATACCTCCGCCGGAGGCACCTGTGCGCCCGATAGGGCGCGCGGGGCGACGCCGTCAGGCGGCGCAACCTGACAAACGACAAAGGCCGCAGCATTTGCCACGGCCCTTATCAAAATCTGTTTTCGGTTTGCTTAAAACGGAATTTCATCATCGATGTTGCCGCCACCACCACCCTGCTGTGGACCGCTGTCATAACCGCCGCCGCCGCTACTGCTGCCACCGCCATAGTTGCCACCACCTGATCCGCCGCCATAGCCGCCCTGATCTCCGCCACCGCCGCCGCGACTGTCCAGCATAACCAGTGTGCCGTTAAAGCCGGACAGAACAACCTCGGTCGAATAGCGGTCATTGCCGGATTGATCCTGCCATTTGCGAGTTTGCAGCGCGCCTTCGATGTATACCTTCGAGCCTTTTTTCAGATATTGCTCGCAGACCCGCACCAGCCCCTCCGAGAAAATGGCAACCGTGTGCCATTCGGTTTTCTCGCGGCGTTCGCCCGTGTTTTTGTCTTTCCAGTTTTCCGAAGTCGCAATACGCAGATTGCAAACCTTGCCACCATTTTGAAAGGTGCGCACCTCGGGATCAGCACCCAGATTGCCCACCAGAATTACCTTGTTAATAGAACCCGCCATGCGTGATCTCCCTTATCTGTCGAATCTTATTCAATTTGTTTCTAGCGTTACATCACCCTGTGATGCTGAAGGAAAGGTAAATATACCCGAAAACCGAAGGAAATTATCGGGAAATTCAGTATAAACACCCATAAACCAAAGGCATATACGGTCAATTATTGCTGGTTTATACCATGCGTTCTATAGGCTTAGGTCTGTGGATAACGATAAACACGAATGGTCCGGGTGGGGGCAACTGGTATATCGTGCAAACGTTTGTTCCTTGTTTCATCCGGTACCGGATGTTGTTTTTGCCACCGTGAACTGACCTGCACAGGGGGTTTGCAGCAACGTCTGGAACCGCGCTTAGCGGGGCGGGATGCATGAACCAACTTGCGGGCGTTTTTCTTACCCTACGGAACGGCCCGAAACCCTTCTTCATGTATCCCGCCAACCCGCGTTTCCTTTTCAATGGGGATGCTGGCAAACCCCCGCTGAATGCATTTATCGACCAAGGGTTGGAAAGCAGCCCGTCTTTACCTATATTGCCCACAACCGGTAATGGGGTTTGGGTATGAAGCGTATCATTTGTTTTGTTGCAGTCGGGTTGATCGGGCTTTCCGGTATGGTTCAGGCCAAGCCGCTAAACCTGTCGACAAAATCCCGCGTCAGCCTGTTTCGTTCGCAAACCACTGTACTGGATGGCCGCGCCGCCAGCCAGTATTCCAATTCCGTGCGCTTGCAGCCCAAGCCGGTGATCACCCCCGGCAAAGGGGGCTCTTTACGGTATGGCGGGCGCTATAGCGGTCCCTATCTGGATATGGCGCGTGCCGCTGCGCGCCGTCACGGGGTGCCCGAGGATTTGTTTTTGCGTCTGATCCAGCAGGAATCCGGTTGGAACCACCGCGCGAAATCGCATAAGGGGGCGCTGGGATTGGCACAGTTGATGCCCGCCACAGCGCGGCGCTTGAATGTGAACCCGCGGGTGCCACGGGAAAATCTGGATGGCGGGGCAAAATATCTGCGCCAGCAATATGACCGGTTCCGCTCGTGGCGACTGGCTCTTGCGGCCTATAATGCCGGGCCCGAAGCGGTGCAAAAATATGGTGGTGTTCCGCCCTATCGCGAGACCAAAAATTACGTCCGTAAAATCTGGGGTAGCTAAGGCGCTCGCGGTTTAAGGCAAGCGCCCAAGTGCATTAAACTTCTGACAGTTCCTTTTCGTGCATCCATGCCGCATGGCGTGGTGCCTTTTTGGTGCGGTCCCATTCGTT
>CAZIDQ010000156.1:0-6536 GCA_964538015.1 uncultured Marinosulfonomonas sp. | reverse complement strand
TTTGCGAGGTGGTGTTGATTTCTTTCAACCGTTGCAGCACGTCCAGCCCAAGCGAACGCAGGCCGGCCTCGTCTACGTCGTGGGACCACAGGGTCAGGGTGACGACCGGCACATCATCCACCCCTTTGGGGCGGATCAGTGGTTGCGACACGCCGGGCGGGATACGGTCAAGGTTGGACTGGATTTTATCGTTCAGTTTCACCAATGATGGGCCTAATTCTTCGCCCACGTCAAACTGTACGGTCACCATCGCGCCATCGCGATTGGACACGGAATAAACGTGTTCGACCCCTTGAATTTCCGACATCAGCCGCTCCAGCGGGTCGGTCGCCAATGAGGCCACCTGATCGGCAGACGCCCCGTGGTAGGAAAAGAAAATATCCACCATCGGCACGGAAATCTGTGGGTCTTCCTGACGCGGGGTCAGGATAAGGCCCATGATGCCAAGCGCCAGACAGGCAAACAGCAGCAGCGGCGACAGCGGCGAATTGATGAACAATCTGGCAAGATTTCCCGCCAGTCCCAGTTTGGGACGTTTAGCTTCATCAGCACCGGACTCCGGTTGGATATGTTGATCCGTAGCTATGGTCTTACCCCTCCTTGTCGGGCGAATTTTGTGTGCGGTGCCGATCTGTCGCCGGTTCCCGCCCGTATTGCTAATGCTGTGCCTGCTATTCTCCTGAAATCAGATTGGCGGGCGGGTTCAGAATAACCTGTTCCCCGCCGTTCAAACCTGAAACCACCGAAATCCGGCCATCGGGCAGCGGATAGCCAACGCGCACCAGCCGCAAGGATGGTTTGCCATCCTCAAGCACGAAAACCGACGGTAGGCTGCCGCGCCAGATCAGGGCGTCATTCGGGATGGCCTGACCGTTGCGGGTGGGGATGGATGCGTCGGGCACGGTGACTTCGACATACATGCCGGGGCCGCCGGGGGTGTCATAGGGCAGATCGAATTTGACCCGCACGGTGTGGCGCTTGGGGTCTGCCACCGGAAAAATCTGTGCGACTTTGGCGTCCACCGTTGCGCCGCCAACATCCAGACGGGCGGGAACGATCATGCCCTCGGTCAGGCCCGCCGCCAAACGAACAGGGATTTCGGCGTCGATGCGCAGGTAATCGGTAAAGGCATATGTGACCAATGGTGTCCCGGGCTGAACGGTGTCGCCCACCTCGACCATTTTGTTGATGATGATGCCGTCAAACGGGGCCACCGAACGGGTGTCGCGCACGCGGGTGTCCAGCGCGTCCAGATTGGCCTGTGCCTGAGCCAGTGCGCTTTGGGCCTGATTGATGCCAACGCCGCGGGAATATAAATCGGCCTGCCGTTCGACCGTGGTGTTGGTGAAACCCAGCGAATCCGAAAAGCCGCGGGTAAAGAACTGATCGAATGTCGACGGGATGCCCATGCCGGGGATGCCTGTCATTGAATTGGTGCGGGGCGCGTACAACTCGCGCGAATACTGCATCTGCGCATTGCGCAACGCCGCTTCGGCCTGCGAGATTTGCGCCATTGCAGCGCGGCGCTGGGCCTGAATGCTTTCGTCGCCGATCTGCAACAACACGTCGCCAGCCTTGGCGCGGTGGCCTTCGGCACCCGCAAGGAACGTCACACGGCCCGGGCTTTGGGCGGTCAGGGTGACTTGTTTGAAGGGGATCACTGTGCCACCAACCGTGGCTTCGCCGCCGGTCGATGTGGAGGAAACGGGGGCAGTCTGATAATTGGCGTCGGACTGGGCAAAAGCCGCAGAAGTCAGCAAACCACCCGCGCACAACACAGCCAAAACAAGCAAAGGTGGTTTTACCCGGTTTGAAATTTGCATTGGCGCTCCCCGTTTTTATTGTCTTTGTATTAAGTTGACTAATAATTCCTGTCGCAATCAGACTGATATGGAAAGATATACCGCAATTGGCGCAATATATCAAAATATTCATATGTGAATAGAGTGAGGCAAGCCGGACAACCCCTTTCCAAGGTGACGCGGGGGCACTTCGGGCAAAGGTTGAACCGCAGGAATCGGCCTGTTTTTAAAGGCTATTGGCGCTTGGACCCAAGAACGGAATTAACTGTTCGGAATTTGGAAACGATCAAGGGGTTCGCATCGTATTTGTGGCGAATATGTTGGCAAAACCCTAAATGGCGGACATAAGTGCCGCGTTGAATTCTGCCAATTCATCCCAAAGTGATTCGCGCCCTAGAACGGAAAGGCGTTGCCCCACATATAAGACATCGGGTTGGACATCGCATAAGTGGCGTGGCCGATGTCATAGGTCATGCGGCTCATGTTGCTGGCCATGTTGCCCATCGCGCCTGACAGGGTGACCATTGTTTCGTTCATCGTGCCGACGTTCTGGCTCATGGTGCCAACGCTGCTGCTCATGTCGCCGATGCTTGTGTTCATAGCGATGATGTTTTTGTTCATCGTGCCCATGCTCGTGCTCATATCGTGCATATCCTTGGCCATACTGACCTGAGTGCCGACCATGGTTTTGATGCTTTCGTTCAGTTCCTCGATGATGTCGGTCATGGTGAAAACCTGCTGCGCCATCCCGTACATGACCCATGTAAACACCGCCATCACGACCACAATCAAAAAGGTTGTCAGGCCAATAAAGCGTCCGCTGTTTACACGTCTGTACATCTATATATTCCCGCTACGGGGGCGCGTGTGAAGGCGCCATGAAAGGATGCAGGGCAGGACCACATAGAACGGCTCACAACCCGAGATATTCAAATACTCATATTATAAAATGCGAATATTGTTAAGTGGTTCTGTTCTTCTGCTGGCAAAGCGGCGTGAATTTGATTCGGGCAGAGCTAAAATGGGGGCTATACCGGCGGCTCTCAAGGATGTGATTGTTTGGTGAATCAACCTATGCGCTTGAAAGAACCATCAAATCCGGCAAGATTGGTCGCATACGGTCATTTATTTGTCGCCTGACTGTTGCAATGCGGTGCTGCAGACGCTTTAGTCTTCCCCTGAAGAGCGCAGGATAACCTGCCGGACAGATACAATGGGGAGCCGCTTAGTGGCCATGACCGACTCGGATGCAGCGTTCGTCGAATTCGACCGCGTGCAGAAAAGCTATGACGGCGAAGTGCTTGTCGTCAAAGATTTGAACCTGAAAATCGCCAAAGGCGAGTTTGTGACTATGTTGGGGCCATCGGGGTCGGGCAAGACGACCTGCCTGATGATGTTGGCCGGCTTTGAAACCGCCACCCACGGCGAAATCAAACTGGGCGGCGTATCAATCAACGACATCCCTCCGCACAAACGCGGCATCGGCATGGTGTTCCAGTCCTACGCGCTATTCCCGCATATGACGGTGGGTGAAAACCTGTCGTTTCCTTTGGAAGTACGCGGCATGGGCAAAGACGAGCGCGAGGGGAAAGTGCGCCGCGCGCTGGATATGGTACAGATGGGCGATTTCGCATTGCGCCGTCCGGCACAGCTGTCTGGCGGGCAACAACAGCGTATCGCGCTGGCCCGTGCGCTGGTGTTCGAACCACAGGTGGTTTTGATGGACGAACCATTGGGCGCCTTGGACAAACAACTGCGCGAGCATATGCAATTCGAGATCAAGCACCTGCACGAAAGCCTTGGAATCACTGTGGTTTATGTGACCCATGACCAATCCGAAGCGCTGACCATGTCGGACCGTGTGGCGGTGTTTGATGATGGCCGTATTCAGCAGCTTGCCCCGCCTGCGGACCTATATGAACGCCCCGACAACAGTTTTGTGGCGCAGTTCATCGGCGAGAACAACAAACTGTCCGGTGTCGTTGAATCCCTGAACGGGGACATTGCCACGATCAAACTGGATGACGGCGGAAAATGCGATGCGCTGGCGGTGAATTGCGGTGATGTCGGGTCCAGAACGCTGGTTTCGATCCGGCCTGAAAGGGTGACAATTTCCACCGAACCCGGCCCAAATTCGACCACGGCCCAAGTGCTGGAACTGATCTATCTGGGCGACCACATCCGTTGCCGCCTGAATGTGCATGGCAATGACGAATTCGTAGTCAAAGTACCCAACGCCGCTGGACACAAGCATTTGGTCGTCGGCGAAACCACACAAATTACATGGGACGCCCAGGACGCGCGCGCCCTTGATCCGTTATAATAATCTGAATGACAGGGGCGGAAAACGCCCCGCGCATAACAAGAGCAGTTCTTGTAACTAGGGAGAAACCTGAATGAAAAAGACACTTATCCTGACCACAGCCTTGACTGGCTTTGCCTTTGCGGCCTCTGCTGCAGAAGTAACCGTCATGTCATGGGGCGGCGCATATACAAAGTCGCAAGTCGAAGCCTATCACAAACCCTTCACCGCCGAGACCGGCATCACTGTGAATTCGGTTGACAGCGACAACCCTGCAACTCCGATCAAAGCCCAAGTTGAAGCGGGCAATGTGACTGTGGATGTTGCCGACGTTGAATTCTCGGACGCGATCCGCCTGTGCGACGAAGGTCTGCTGGAAGAAATCGACACATCCATGCTGCCGGCTGCCCCGGATGGCACATCGGCTGCTGATGATTTCATTGATGGCGCGCTGCAAGATTGTGCTGTTGCCAACATCGTTTGGTCGACAGTTTTTGCTTTCAACAGCGATAACAACGAAGGCACACCGACCACAATCGCCGACTTCTTTGACACGACAAAGTTCCCCGGCAAACGTGGCCTGCGCAAATCTGCCAAAGCAACGCTTGAGATGGCGCTGATGGCCGATGGTGTTCCTGCTGCCGAAGTTTACGGCCTGATGGATTCAGCCGAAGGCATCGACCGCGCATTCGCCAAACTGGACACCATCAAATCCGATATCGTCTGGTGGGAAGCCGGCGCGCAACCTCCACAATTGTTGGCCGATGGCGAAGTTGTGATGTCGACCGCCTATAACGGTCGTATCTTCAACGCTGCTATTGCTGAAAACCAGCCACTGGTTGTGGTTTGGGACGGCCAGATCCTGGATTTCGATCTGTTCGTAATCCCCAAAGGTGCGCCAAACAAAGAAGAAGCGATGAAGTTCATTGCCTTCGCCACAGACACACAGCGTCTGGCGGATCAAGCGAGCTACATCTCTTATGGTCCTGCGCGTAAGTCTTCGGGTGCTCTGGTTGGGAAATATTCCGACGGCACAACCGATATGGCGCCGCATATGCCCACAGCCGAAGCCAACCTTGGCAACGCGCTGGTCAACAACTTTGAATTCTGGGTTGACCATGACGCCGAGCTGAACGAGCGTTTCAACGCTTGGCTGGCTAACTAAGCTGAAATTGCGGTGCGGGCATACTGTCCGCACCGCAAATCAAGGATGTCTGAAATTATGTGGCCTCAAATTTTGACTGTAGCAATGCTGGGTTTTGCCGCCGCTGCTGGCGCACAAAGTGTGATTGTATTGCGTCATCCGGAACCGGAGCTGTCAGAATTCAAAATGAGTAAGGCTATGAAAGATGCCCGCGCGTCGTTCCCTTTATTTGTTGATGAATTGCGTGACAGCCCATGGGATGCTGTAAGCGACGGGGCGGGCGTGGTCACAGAGCTAAGCCCGGACAATCCCGGAAATGATGATTGCTGCCATCAGATCGAGGTTCTTGTGCCCGTTGGCCCCGGGTTTGTGACGGCATGGACGACCAACATCTCGATCACTGACGATGACCAGTTTGAGGCAACCCTGCAACATGCCGTTGGAATTGCGGGATTAAACGCAGGGGACCGGATCAGCTTCGGCGTGCTCCACGTCGCAGACTGGAGATATTCCCTTTATGAGCAAACTTATGGCGACTATCGCAACCGTGCCCAAATGGACCCGCCACCCGTGGGTGAGTTTTTGGTTGGTGATTTTGCCCCCTTGCCGGAGATGAATTGATGGCTGAATTACTGACCACTGCTGACGGCAAACCGCTGAAAGAGGCGCTGGCCCATGCCCAGTCCCGTTCGCGTCGCCGTGCGTTTTTTCTGGTGCTGCCGCTGCTGTTGTTTATCCTTGTGACGTTTATTCTGCCAATTGGTCAGATGCTGCACCGCTCTGTTTATAACGACGGGTTCACCACCCACCATGATCTGGGCACCCGTGTAGACACGCCAATAATGGTCAATCTGGCCGCGTGGTTTGACGAAAACCCGCTGGGAGTCGAGCCGGACGAGGCTGCCTATGCAGCGCTTGTCACCGACCTGATTGAGCTAAAGCGCCTAAAGGCACCGGGGTCGGCGGGCACGCGGATCAATTACGGGTTGGCGGGATCGCGGTCGCTATTTACCCAAGGCGCGCGCAAGGCCGCCAAGCTGGAAGCGCCATTCAAAGAGGCGTTGATCGGGGTCAGTGCAAAGTGGGAAAACCCAAAGCTGTGGCAGGTGATGCGAAGTGCGTCGTCATCTTATACCGGTAGTTTTTATCTGGCCGCCGTGGACCGCACGCAAGACGCGGCTGGCGATGTTGAACGGGTCGAGGAAAATCGCCGTGTTTACGTGAAACTGTTTGCCCGCACCTTGGGGGTGTCGTTGCTGATCACCTTCCTGACGTTCATGCTGGCCTA
>CAZIDQ010000155.1:0-6541 GCA_964538015.1 uncultured Marinosulfonomonas sp. | reverse complement strand
TCATCGCCACCATCGTGGTCATCGTTATCATCATGTTCGTTGTGGTCTGCATCGCCGGAATGGTCTTTGTCATCCGAGCCCGATTCAGATTTGTCTTTCAGAACCGCTCCCGTGGTGGGGTTAATAACAACTTCCCGTTCGCTACTGTCGCCATAAGCATGGATTTTCACGCGATTAAGTCCGCGTTGAAGTGTAACCCGCGAAAACCCCGCGTCCTTCATTTGCTGCACAATCTCGTCAGCTGTCACCGCGAATGTTGCGGTCGTTCCCATCAGAATTGCGACGGCGGTAAATATCAGTTTCTTTTTCATTTCGTGTCCTTTCAGAAAAACAGTTCATTGTTCAACAAGGCAACAAGTGTCCTTGGCAAACAGACAGCCACATATTTTTCCGGCAGGATATTGGTCAGGAGTTTAAGGCACAAAATACCTCCGCGCTAAACAAAGGTTTATACTTATCATATTGATATTATTACTTATTGCTTTGCAGCGGAGATCACACCTCTCCGTTAAAGGCCGCACCCGACCCTTCAATATAAACGCGAGTTTAGTGCGTGGTGCGCGGTTTTTCCTGCCAAACAGGTTTTATCCGTTTGCTACGCGCCCGTATCCATATCCACACCCAGCGCCTTGGCTACGGTAAAAATGTCCTTATCGCCACGGCCACACATATTCATGCAGATCAGATGATCCTTGGGCAAAGCCGGCGCGATTTTCATCACATGGGCCAGCGCATGACTGGGTTCCAGCGCCGGAATAATGCCTTCCAGCTCGCAACACAGCTGGAACGCCTCCAATGCCTCGACATCGGTGATCGACACATATTGCGCGCGGCCAATATCATGCAGCCAGCTATGTTCAGGACCAATACCGGGGTAATCCAGACCAGCCGAGATCGAGAACCCTTCCAATATCTGGCCGTCATCATCCTGCAACAGATAGGTGCGATTGCCATGCAGCACACCGGGGCGGCCACCGGTCAGAGATGCGCAATGCTCCATCTTGGCGTTCACGCCCTTGCCGCCGGCCTCGACCCCGATAATGTTGACGCTGTCATCATCCAGAAACGGGAAAAACAGCCCCATCGCATTCGAGCCACCACCGATGGCCGCAATCAGAGTATCGGGCAGGCGCCCCTCGGCGGCTTGCATCTGTTCTTTGGCCTCTTTGCCGATAATCGCCTGAAAATCACGCACCATCGCCGGATACGGGTGCGGGCCGGCCACCGTGCCGATGCAATAAAATGTGTCATCCACATTGGTCACCCAGTCGCGCATCGCGTCATTCATCGCGTCCTTCAGCGTGCCACGACCAGACGTCACCGCAACCACTTCGGCCCCCAGTAATTTCATCCGGAACACATTGGGGGACTGGCGCTCTACATCATGCGCGCCCATATAAATAATGCATTTTAGCCCGAATTTGGCGCAAACCGTGGCCGTTGCCACCCCGTGTTGCCCCGCGCCGGTTTCGGCGATGATGCGGGTTTTGCCCATGCGGCGTGCCAGAATGATCTGGCCCAGCACATTGTTGATCTTGTGCGCGCCGGTATGGTTCAGCTCATCCCGCTTCAGATAAATCTTGGCCCCACCCAGATGCTCGGTCAGCCGGTCCGCAAAATACAGCGGACTGGGGCGACCAACATAATGGGTCCACAAATCGTTCATCTCGGCCCAAAAACTGTCGTCCGTCTTGGCGCGCTCGTACTGCTCTTCCAGCGACAGGATCAGCGGCATCAGGGTTTCCGATACAAACCGCCCGCCAAAATTGCCAAAGCGACCATTTTCATCGGGACCTGTTTTGTAACTGTTTATCCGGTCGTTCATCCTGCTTCTCCCTGCGCGGCCCTGATAAAGCCTGCGATCAATTCTTTATCCTTCACCCCCGGCGCGCTTTCCACGCCCGAGGAAACATCCACCTGCCGCGCGCCCGTCAGACGCACCGCCTCGGCCACATTGGCAGGGGTCAGCCCGCCGGCCAGCATCCACGGCGCAAACCAGCGCCGGTTCGCAATCAAACGCCAGTCAAACGCCAAGCCGTTGCCACCGGGCAGATCCGCGCCCTTTGGCGGCTTTGCATCCACCAGCAACTGATCGACCACCAGCCCGTATTCATCCAGCGCCGCCAGATCGCTTTCATCCGCAACGCCCACGGCCTTCATCACCGGTAACCCGTAGCGCTGTTTTACCTCGGCCACCCGTTCAACAGATTCGGTGCCGTGCAACTGCAACATATCCAGCGGCACCGCATCCAGAATGGAGTCCAGCGTGGCATTATCCGCATTCACCACCAACGCCACCTTGGCCACACCAATCGGCACCTCAACCGCCAGATCGCGGGCCTGCGTTATGCTGACATTGCGCGGCGATTTCGGGAAAAATACGAATCCCAAATACCCCGCCCCTGCCGCAACAGCCGCAGCGACATGGTGCGGTGTGGTTAACCCGCAGATTTTGACTTTGGTTTCATTTGCCATAAGGGCGTTTAACGTCTTCAGGCGCTCTTCTCAAGCAGGGCAAGGATTTCATCCTTATCATCCGCCTTGTCACCCTTCAGACGCACCACTTCGCGTTCCAGCTTCTTCACATCGCGATGTGCGCGAACGGCTTGCGCGCGAATTCTATGCTCGCGGAACCATTCCCAGACAAAGCCGATCAATAGACCGGCGACAATGCCGCCAAAAATCACCACGAACAGTGGCAATTCCAAGGTATTAGGCAACAGGGCAAACCCCGCCAATTCCTCGGGCAGCAGATGCAACGTAACTGATCCGCGATTGGCCATCGCAATCGTCAGCAAGCAGACCGCAAGGGCCAGAATAAAAGCATATCGAATGTAACGCATGGGAACATACCCCGACTTTATTTACCGTTCAAACGGTCCCGCAACAATTTGCCGGTCTTGAAAAACGGCACATGTTTTTCCTCAACCTTAACGGATTCGCCGGTACGCGGATTGCGACCGATCCGCGCGTCGCGCTTTTTCACCGAAAAGGCACCGAACCCGCGCAACTCAACACGGTTTCCCGCAGCCATCGCGTCGATTATTTCCTCGAAGATGGTGTTGACGATGCGTTCGACGTCCCGTTGATAAAGATGTGGATTTTCATCCGCAATTTTCTGAACCAACTCTGATCTGATCATCCGTTCCGTCCCCCGAGAATAAAGTTTTTGCAGATAGCGTTGCAAAGGCAGCTGATGCGTGACTATCCCACCGACTATAAGCGGAAATTTTTCATTTGAGAAACAAATTGCAGCGGCAATCAGAAAATAATTTCAGGCTAATGCGCTGATTTAGAGCGATATTACGTCGCGGGCACCCTAATTCCCGATTTGGCGCCCGTTTTCCGGCGCCTGTAGCGATCAGCCCGCATCAGCCGATTCGCATAAAAAAGGCGGCCCTGCAATTCACAGGGCCGCCCAAATCTTGTTACCCAAGGCGGGTTATTTGTCTTCGTCGCCTTTCAGCGCTGCGCCCAGAATATCGCCCAGCGACGCACCCGAGTCCGAAGAGCCGTATTGTGCCACGGCCTCTTTCTCTTCTGCGATTTCGCGTGCTTTGATCGACAGACCCAGACGGCGGGTTTTGGCATCGATATTGGTGACGCGAACGTCGACCTTATCGCCTACGCCAAACCGTTCAGGGCGCTGTTCGGCACGATCACGCGACAGATCCGAGCGACGGATGAAGGATTTCATGCCTTCATAGGTCACTTCGATGCCGCCGTCCTCGATCGAGGTCACTTCAACAGTGATGATCGAACCGCGCTTCACGCCATCGGTAGCCCCTTCAAACGGATCCCCGTCCAGCGCTTTGATCGAGAGCGAGATACGCTCTTTCTCAATGTCGACTTCGGTGACAACAGCCTTGACCACATCGTTCTTGTGGAAATCGCCAATCACGTCTTCGCCACGGCCTTCCCATGTCAGATCCGACAGGTGAACCATGCCGTCGATGTCGCCGTCCAAGCCGATGAACAGACCGAATTCGGTGATGTTCTTGACTTCGCCCTCAACCTCGGTGCCCGAGGGGTGTGTTTCTGCAAACACTTCCCATGGGTTGCGCATGGTCTGTTTCAGACCAAGGGAAACGCGGCGCTTGGCGCTGTCGATTTCCAGAACCATGACTTCGACTTCTTGGCTGGTGGAAACGATTTTGCCAGGATGTACGTTTTTCTTGGTCCATGACATTTCGGAAACGTGAACCAGACCTTCGACACCCGGCTCCAGCTCGACGAATGCGCCGTAGTCGGTGATGTTGGTCACGCGGCCAGTGTGCACAGATTCCAGCGGGAATTTGCCTTCGACCAACGACCAAGGATCATCCTGCAGCTGCTTCAGGCCAAGGCTGATACGGTGGGTTTCCTTGTTGATCTTGATCACCTGAACGGTGATGGTTTCACCGATTGTCAGGATTTCGGACGGGTGGTTCACACGGCGCCATGCCATGTCGGTGACGTGCAACAGCCCGTCAACGCCGCCCAGATCAACGAACGCACCGTATTCGGTGATGTTCTTGACCACACCCTCGATAGAATCACCTTCAGCCAGCTTGCCAATAACTTCGGCGCGCTGTTCTGCACGGGATTCTTCAAGGATAGCGCGACGCGACACAACGATGTTGCCACGGCGACGGTCCATTTTCAAAATCTGGAACGGCTGCTTCAGACCCATCAAGGGGCCAGCGTCACGCACGGGGCGCACGTCGACTTGGGAGCCGGGAAGGAACGCAACAGCGCCGCCCAGATCAACCGTAAAGCCGCCTTTGACACGGCCAAAGATGGCACCGTCAACGCGTTCTTCGTCAGCGTATGCTTTCTCCAGACGGTCCCAGGCTGCCTCGCGGCGGGCCATTTCGTGGCTGATAACAGCCTCGCCCTTGGAGTTCTCGACCATCCGCAGGAACACTTCCACTTCGTCGCCAACAGCGATTTCAGGGGCTTCACCCGGATTTGCGAATTCTTTGATGTCGACGCGGCCTTCCATTTTATAGCCTACGTCGATGATGGCCTGACCGCTTTCGATTGCGATAACTTTGCCTTTTACGACAGAACCCTCACTGGGTGTGTCAATTTCGAAGCTTTCGTTCAGAAGGGCTTCGAAGTCCTCCATAGATACTGATTGAGCCATGTGGTCTCATTTTCCTTACGTTTTTGATACTGGCCGCGCGGTTGGCTCCGCCGGTCTTTCAGGTTGACGTTGGTCACGGTTTTTCGCACCTAATTTCAAAACAACAAAAGGCCGGATAAATCCCCGGCCCTGTATCGTCATGTTATTATATGGCTTGAATCACCTTATCGACAGGCGCGATATATTGGGTTTCGGACTGTATGGCAAGGGTCCATGCACTTTACAATTCCTTGAGCGTTAAATAGCTGTTCCGCTTGAATATCACTACAAACGACAAAAATAGCAAAGGCACTTCATTCGAAACCTGCACCAGTGACGTCCCCCCTTCTGCGATTTCAACCTCCAATACGTTCGATCCACCCCAGTCAATCCGCGCTTTGATTTGGTGCTTGCCCGCTGAAATCGGGATCGCAAACTTATCATCATATCGGATCGTGCCGCGAAGTTGGCCATCTACAAAATTTTGTGGGCTCGAATCTGATCTTTAAAACTTCTGGGTCGTTGAATAATGATTGCCGCTCATCTCATCCGCCGCTCTATCACCGCCACCGCTTTGGCCACCGCCTCATCAATACTCATCGCCGACGTATCCAGCACCAGCGCATCCTTTGCCGCAACCATTGGCGAGGATTCCCGTTCGCGGTCCCGCTTATCTCGCACGCGCAAATCCTCCAGCACACCTTCGCGCGTTACATCCTGCCCTTTGGCCGCCAGTTCCAGGTACCGTCGCTCGGCCCGCACCTTATCACTCGCCGTGACAAACAGCTTCACCTGTGCATCCGGACAGATCACCGTGCCAATATCGCGCCCGTCCAACACCGCGCCGCCACTGCGCATCACAAAGGCGTGCTGGAAATCCCGCAGCGCCGCCCGAACCTCGGGAATTGGTGATGTCTTGCTGGCTGCCTGTGCCACCTCGGTTGTGCGCAAATCATCCCGCTGCAAATCCTCGGCGACCAGCGCCTTTGCAGCCTTTATCGGGTCCACCCCTTCCAGAACTTTGCGGCCCACAGCCCGATACAGCAGCCCGGTATCCAGATGGGCAAAGCCGAAATGTTCGGCCACCGCCCGCGAGATTGTCCCCTTGCCAGATGCCGCTGGCCCGTCAATTGCTACTGTAAACGCCATATTGCTTTGTTCCTTTAACCGCCCACAGGCTGGACATTTTCCCCTTTCTATTCCCCAATAGCCACAAGAAAAAGCAATTTTGGAAGAGTAGCGCTTTATGTCCCGAATCCTGATGATCCTTGCCCTTTGCGCATACGCCACAGCGCCACGTGCCGATACCCAACTCACACCGTTTGCATTCGATCTGCACAAACAGTTTGAGGACTGTATCAACACCCCGTCTGAAAACCTTTATCGCAAGTGTCAGGGCATCCTTTCCGCCAGCTACACCCTGCGCCGCGAAAT
>CAZIDQ010000154.1:3091-6544 GCA_964538015.1 uncultured Marinosulfonomonas sp. | reverse complement strand
CGCGGTGTGGACATCGACATCGGGCAAATCCCGCTGGATGACGAAAAGACCTATAAACTTTACGCCAGCGCCAAAACGGTCGCCGTGTTTCAGGTGGAATCCAGCGGCATGATGGACGCGCTAAAGCGCATGAAACCCAACTGTATCGAAGATATCGTGGCGCTGGTGGCCCTGTATCGCCCCGGCCCGATGGAAAACATCCCGACCTATTGCGAGGTCAAGAACGGCCTGAAGGAACGCGAATCCGTTCATCCGCTGATTGACCATTTGCTGGAAGAAACCCAAGGCATCATCGTTTATCAGGAACAGGTGATGCAGATCGCACAGGTCATGGCCGGCTACAGCCTTGGCGGTGCGGATTTGCTGCGCCGCGCGATGGGTAAAAAGATCGCCGAGGAGATGGCCAAGGAACGCCCCAAATTCGAAAAAGGCGCGATGGAAAACGGGGTGGACAAGAAGAAAGCCAGCGAGGTGTTCGACCTGCTGGAAAAATTCGCCAACTACGGTTTCAACAAATCCCACGCGGCGGCCTATGCGGTGGTGTCCTATCAAACCGGCTGGCTAAAGGCGAATTATCCGGTCGAGTTTATGGCCGGAGTGATGAATTGCGACATCCACCTGACCGACAAACTGGGCATCTACAAAGAGGAAATCACCAAAGGGCTGGGGCTGGAAATCGTTCTGCCCTGCGTGAATGCTTCGGATGCCACATTCAGCGTGGCCGATGGCAAGGTGGTCTATGGCCTGGGCGGGTTGAAAAACGTCGGAGTCGAGGCGATGCGCCTGATCGTCGAGGCACGTGATGGTGTACCGTTTGCCACGCTGTTCGATTTTGCCCGCCGCGTTGATATGAAACGCGTGGGCAAACGGCCGCTGGAAATGCTGACCCGCGCGGGGGCCTTTGATGTGCTGGACCGCAATCGCGCGCGAGTGTTTGCCAGCCTTGAAGCGCTGGTGTCCTATTCCGCCGCGATCCATGAACAGCGCAATTCCAATCAGGTATCCCTGTTTGGCGAAGCGGGCGATGACCTGCCCGAACCGCGCCTTGCCACTGTCGAGGACTGGTTGCCCAATGAACGGCTGGCCGAGGAACACAAGGCCGTCGGTTTCTATCTGTCCGGCCATCCGCTGGACGACTACATGGTGCCGTTGAAACGTAAAAACGTGATGACCCTGACCGAGGTTGAACGCAAAGCCGAACGCGGCGCTTGCGTGGTCAAAATGTGCGGGGCGGTGGCCAGCAAACAGGAACGCAAATCGGCGCGGGGCAACCGTTATGCCTTTGTGTCGTTGTCCGATCCGACGGGGTTATACGAGGTTACGGTGTTCTCGGACACTTTGGAGGCGGCAGGCGATTTGTTGAATGCGGGCAGCAACGTGGTTCTAAGTATCGAGGCAACGATGGAATCCGACCAGCTAAAGCTGCTGGCGCGCGGGGTGCAGGCGGTGGATGGCGTGGCCGCCGAAGCCGGATCAATGGGATTGCGCGTGTTTATTGATCGCGCCGAGGCGGTGAAATCGGTTTCTTCGGTGCTGGAACGTGCCGCCAAGGATGGTAAATCGCGCAGCGGCGGTCCGGTGGTTTTCTGCCTGATTGACGCATCCCTGCCGGGAGAGGTTGAGCTTTCCTTGCCAAAGGATTATCCGGTAAACCCGCAGATCAAAGGCGCAATCAAAAGCCTTGGCGGGGTCATTACGGTAGAGGAATGCTAGGGTATGCGGGTTGTCGGGTTTTCGGTTTTGTTGTTAACGCTTGCGGGCTGTTTGGGCACGCCGCAATTGCCAACGCTGAACGAGGTGGAACTGGCCGAAGATTCTGCAAGTAGCGGTCTGGTTGCATCGCCAAATCCGGCCTCAAAAACTGTACTGGAAGAACTGCAAAGCGTTGAAAACCTGCCCGAAGTGCCGGATCAGCCAACCGGGGACAAGCCGCGTCGCGGATTGTTCGGGCTGTTCGCACGAAATAAACCGGATGCCGCAAGTGGCGATACAACTGTCGCGACGCAAAAAGCGGATGCAGGCGCAGAAGTGACTGAAACACCAGCAAAACCGGACGCCACTTTGACAGAAGATACCGTTGCCCAAACCCCTAATCCAAAAGCATCTGATCCGCCCCGCCGCGGGCTGTTCGGGTTGTTTGGCGGCAAGCGAAACAGCGCAACCCCCGAGACACCGGATGGCGCAGTTGTTTCAGACGCTAAACCTGCTGTGGATCAGGACGAGGACGTTATTGCCTCGCTCGCCCCCGAAGAGCCTCGCCAACCCCGTCGCGGATTGTTCGGCCCCCGGCGCAACCGTGGTTCGGAACCGATAGTTGCCCCCGGAACGGTGCTGCCTTTTGGTGAAATTGGTGTGGCCTGCGGGGTTCGGGGCCGTGCCTTGGGCAAAGAAGTGGACCGCTTTCCGGCCAAGGGCAGGGGTTACCGGCTGTATGACAGCAACCCGTCCAGCACCACGCCACGCACCCATTATCTGACCGGCTTCAAGGATGGCTGCCCGCGACAGTTTACGGCTGCACTTGCGATGATCGGCTCACCTGTGCTGCACGAACAGATGCGCTATGACCAATACAACAAGGATTTGCCGTTTACCGATGCCGACAAGGCTTACGAGCGGATCAAACGGCGGATTTGCAAGGTGGCAAAAGGGCAGCTTTGCCCCGAAGAACGAGTTAGGGCGCTGGAAAAAGGTATGGCTTTTGTCACGTTGTATGAGCGGTTCGGCGGCAATGCCAGCTGGGAAGAAGTCCTGTTGCACGAAGGAAAAATCGCGGGCAGCTCACTGCGAAAACGTTAGATGGACTGCTACCAGTGCGGTGGTTTTTGATCTGCCAGTGCGACTGATCCGCCTGAATCGGATTCGCGACCGGCCTCGCGCTGCATCAACATCTGGACACGGCGCGTCAGGGTGGTGATTTCACCTTCCTGACGGGCAACAATATCCGACAGATCATCCACCGCGCGGGTCAGATGGGCGATTTGCTCTTCCAGAGAGTTGATTTGGTCAATGCTCATGGGCTCCTGTTACATCCGCGGCGGGGGTGAAAACAAGGGGCAGATTGATCAGTATCATTTACCCTGTCCGGCGGGTTTGACAGGGTGACGCCAAAGAGATCGGCAAAAAGAGGGCAACGGATATGAAAATCGGGACAATTTTGAAGCTTGGCGTAGTTGCGACATTGGCAGTTACGGCCAGCGCGTCTTATGTGTCCGCCTATTCGGGTGAAAATTTTGTGGTGTGCAACCTCAATCCTGATGGCGATAATTTTCTTGCGCTGCGCACTTGCGGGTCTTCCAAATGCGCCATGACCCATAAATTGGGGCCGGATACATTTTTGCTTACTATGGAACCCTATGCCGAAAAACACTGGCGCGAAGTGATTGTGCTGAATGGTCTGCAGGATGAAAGCTATTCCGGCCCGTCCGGATGGGTCTATGACAAATATATTTGCGA
>CAZIDQ010000154.1:0-2991 GCA_964538015.1 uncultured Marinosulfonomonas sp. | reverse complement strand
ACCGCTGTCTCCTCTGGCGCGGAATGGTCCTGCATGTCACTTGTCTTGAACCGGGAAACGGTGTCGAACAGGCCATCGGCTTCCTGACTAAGGCTTAGCGTCGAGGCGGTTGTTTCCTCGAACATTGCAACATTTTGCTGGGTAACCTCGTCCAGTTGTTTGATGGCTGTGTTCACCTCGGTCAGTTCTGCCGCCTGTTCGTTTGCGGATACTGCAACGGTTTCAACGTGGCTGGAGATGGTTGCGACGGAAGTGGCAATATTTTTTAGCGAGTCGCCAGCACGATCCACCAATGCCACCCCGCGTTTTACTTCGTTGGCGCTGTTTGAAATCAGATCTCCGATCTCGCGCGCAGCTTCGGAAGAGCGCTGGGCCAGCCCGCGAACTTCCGAAGCGACCACAGCAAATCCGCGCCCTGCCTCACCGGCGCGTGCCGCTTCGACACCGGCATTTAGTGCCAGCAGGTTCGTTTGGAATGCGATATCGTCGATAACGCTGATAATCTTGGAAATCCGGGCGGATGATTCCTCGATCGCACCCATTGCGTTAATCGCTTCGGTAACAACATCCCCGCTTTCGTCTGCTTGCCGCTTGGCTTGGGACACAACCTCATTGGCGTCTTGCGCACCTTTGGCAACCGATTGAACCGACGACGTTAACTGGTTTAGTGACGTTGCGGTTTGTCCAAGCGTAATCGCCTGGGTTTCCGTCCGGTTCGACAGTTGCTGTGACGCATGGGAAATCTGCGAGGTTTCACTGGTGATACGGCCGGCGCTTTCGGCGACATTGTCTATGGCCGCGGAAAGGGTGGTCAATGCCTCGTTCACACCGGTTTGCAACTGTGCAAATGCGCCAGCATACTTGCCCGACATCCGTTCGCTTAGGTTGCTTTCTGCCAGACAGGCAACCACACGGTTGGTTTCGGCAACCCCGTCATCCACGCTTTCAATCAAGGTATTCACCGAATTGGCGATGTTTGCAAGATCCGCTTCGCTATAGTTTGACACGATCCGGCGGGAAAAATCACCAATTGCCGCCGCTTCGACCACCTCGCGCATTTCCGCCTGAAACGCATCGGCCTGTTGACGTTGTTTTTCGGCCTTTGCTGCAGCAACCCGTTGGTTTTCACCCATTTGCGTTTGCTCTTCCAGCAAGCGGTTCTGTTCTTCGGCCATCTGCTGATGTTCGCCAATCAGACGTTTTTGTTCTTCGGCCATTTGCTGATTGCGGATCAGGCTGTCGCGAAACACAGTTGCAACCCGTGCAATTTTACCAATTTCGGTTTCTGCTACCAATTCATCGAAACTAACGTCTGTGTTGCCGTTCGACAGCTCTTCCAAAGCGTGTGAAATCCTTTCGGCCGGAACCACGATGCCGCGTGTCAAAGCCAGATACATTACAGATGAAATAATAACAGCGGCAATCGCGATCATTATGCTGATAATGATATTCACCTTTTTAACCCAGGTCAGATCGCTGGATACAATCAGACTGGCCCGCGCGGTTTCTTTGGCAATTGCTTTAACAAGCCTGTTCATTCCGGAAATGGCCGGGCTGTCATCCACCTTGATACGTCCGTCAAGTTCGGCAATCGTTGCCCCCTTAACAATCATATCCTGCGCGACTTTCAACCCTTTCTCATAGTTGGTAATCACTTTTTCGATGGCGCCAAAGGCCGTTTGTTCGTCCGCACTTAACCCGAATTCCCTGTAGGAAGCCAAAGCAGATCGCGCGCCTGATATGGCGGTTTCTACACGTTTGATCCGTTCCGCGTCTTGACGGATGACAAAGTTTTTAAACTGGTGGATCATCCCGTTAAACCCCATCGCGCGCCGCAATTCGCCCAGATAATAGCTTTTGCTTAGTTGTGTGTCGCGGTCCGGATCGCGTAGCGAAGTAAACAAGTATTCCAACCCCTCCACAGCGGGTTTATCGTTTATTTTCAATGCCGCGTCTATTTCTTCAGCGGTGCGCCCTTCACTTATCAGACTGGCCAGTTTGTCGGTGTTTTCCATATAGGCGTTCACCACTGATTTGATTTGTTCAATCGCGATATGGGCCTGGGCGGTTTCCAGCAGCAAATCCAGCCGATCCAGTCCTTCCAGTGCGACAGCACCGTGGCGTCGCACCTTGGGCGCGCGGGCCAGATCCTGCCGGATGACCATATTCTTGAACTGGTGGATCATCCCGCCATAGCCCATTGCGCCGACAACCGACGTCAATGCCGTCGCGCGCGGGGCATTGGATTGTTTATACTCCTGCCACGATGTTTCGGTATTTCCCACAAACCGCATTGATATCACCCCGATAATCCCGAAAACAATTGTGGCGATGACCATCATGCCGACGATGGCCTTGGTCAGAGTGCGGATTGAAAAATTGGTGAGGGATAGCGATTTCATTGTTATTGCCCAATTGTTATTGTGTTCTCTTCGCAATAGCCTCAAACCCTTAACAATCTCTGGCCATCGCGTGGATTGATCAAATTGGAATGATATTTCGCCCCGCCCGCAGCGCCTTGCCCTTGCGCCCCCCTTTGGATAAAGCCTTCTGACAAGACAAACCAAAGGGACACCCCATGGCCAAAGTGAAAAAACAGCCCCGCCCAAAGGCGCTTCCGCCCAAAGGCTTTCGCGATTATTTCGGCGTTGACGTGGCCGAGCGTAAAGAGATGCTCGACCGGATCGCGGCTGTTTACCATCGTTATGGCTTTGAGGCGCTGGAGAGTTCGGCGGTGGAAACCGTCGAGGCGCTGGGCAAATTCCTGCCCGATGTGGACCGCCCCAATGAAGGCGTGTTTGCCTGGCAGGAGGACGAAAAAGACTGGCTGGCGCTGCGCTATGATCTGACCGCCCCGCTGGCGCGGGTCTATGCGCAGTACCGCAATGATTTGCCAACGCCCTATCGTCGCTTTGCCATGGGGCCTGTCTGGCGCAATGAAAAGCCGGGGCCGGGGCGTTTTCGGCAGTTTTATCAATGTGATGCGGATAC
>CAZIDQ010000153.1:0-6605 GCA_964538015.1 uncultured Marinosulfonomonas sp. | reverse complement strand
CCCCGTCACCGAACCAGACGTTCAGGTTTTCAATATGTATATGGCTCATGTCCGACCACTCACACTTTCGGCGATACGCCATGTTTCGTCACGCTTCAGCACTTCCAGCCGGTCCTTTGGATGACGGATATCTGGCAAGGACCCCAGCAACCCGCGGGTATAGGGGTGGGTGGCCTGATCCAGCTTGTCAGCCTCGCAGACCTCGACCACGCGGCCCGCGTACATGATCAGCACGCGGTCGCAAAAGGACGATACCAGCTTCAGGTCGTGACTGATGAAAATCAGCCCCATGCCGCGTTCACGCACCAGCCGGTCGATGATCGACAGCACTTGCGTTTGCACCGACACATCCAACGCCGAGGTGGGTTCATCCGCAATCAGGATTTCCGGTTCTGTCACCAGCATCATCGCAATCATGATCCGCTGGCCCATGCCGCCGGACATTTCATGCGGATAGCTGCGCATCACCCGTTCAGGGTCACGGATCGACACGGCTTCTAGCATTTCAATCGCCTTGGCCCATGCCGCCTTTTTGCCTGCCCCCGTGTGGAAGCGGTAAATTTCCATGATCTGCTCGGCAATCGTCATCACCGGGTTCAGCGAGAATTTGGGATCCTGCATCACCATCGAGATTTTCTGCCCGCGCACGCCCTGCATTTCCTTTTCAGACATGCTTAGCAAATCACGGCCATGCAGCTCCATCTTGTCGGCCTCGACCCGTCCGGGGGACCGGATCAGCCGCAGGATGGCGCGGCCGGTCATGGATTTGCCCGAGCCACTTTCGCCCACAATCCCCAGCCGTTCCTTGCCAAGGGTAAAGGACACGCCGCGCACGGCCTCAAATTCGCCTTGCCGCGTCGGGAACGTGACGCGCAGGTTTTTGACATCCAGAAGCGGGGTCATGAGTGGCCTCCTTCTTTGGGGTCCAGCACATCGCGCAGGCCGTCACCCAACAGGTTAAAGCCAAGCGAGACAGTGAAGATGGCAAGACCCGGTACAGTGGCAACCCACCAGTGATCCAGAATAAATTTGCGCCCCTCGGAAATCATTGCGCCCCATTCGGGGCTGGGGGGTTGTGCACCAAGGCCAAGGAAACCAAGGCCAGCCGCCGCCAGAATAACACCCGCCATATCCAGTGTGACCCGCACAATCAGGGATGAAATACACAGCGGCCAGATGTGTTTCGTAATGATCCGCAAGGCGCCAGCACCCTGTAGTTTAACAGCCGCGATATAGTCCGAATTGCGGATGGTCAGCGTTTCCGCCCGCGCAATTCGTGCATAGGGGGGCCAGGCCGTTAGCGAAATAGCCAGAACCGCGTTTTCGATGCCCGCACCCAAAGCCGCCACAAAAGCCAGCGCCAGAACAAGGCGTGGAAAAGCAAGGAAGATGTCAGTGATCCGCATCAGAACCGCATCGACTATCCCGCCAGTGTAACCTGCGATAGTGCCTACCAGCAGCCCAACAATTGGCGCGATCATGGCCACCAAGGTGACGATATAAAGCGTGATGCGTGACCCATAGATCACGCGGCTTAGCAGATCACGACCAAGGCTATCGGTGCCAAGAATATGCCCATCCGCGCCGATCGGTTGCAGCCGCCCGCCCAGATTTTGGGTGAATGGGTCCATCGGTGCCAACCACGGCGCAAAGGCTGCCATCAGCAACAGCAGCAGCAAAATGGCCAGTCCGACCATTGCCATCGAATTTGATTTCAACGTCAACCAACCGGTATAGGCTGCCGTGAATTTTGCATGGCGGCGCGAAGTCGGCGTATCGGTTGTCAGCCATTCGCGCAGCGTTGGTTTTTGCATATCTGTGTCCATCATTTCGCCCTCGGATCAAAAACGCGGTACAAAAGGTCCGAGAAGATATTCAGCAGCACAAAGATCAGGCCAACAACGATGGTGCCCCCCAAGACAGCATTCATATCCGCCGATAGCAGCGCGGTGGTGATGTAGGATCCGATACCCGGCCAGGAAAAGATGATTTCGGTCAGCACAGACCCTTCAAGCAGGTTCGCATAGCTTAGCGCGATTACCGTAACCAGTTGCACTTTGATATTCTGGAATGCATGCCCCCATATCACCTTGCGTTCCGGCAGCCCTTTGACCCGCGCCGTTGTGACATACTCGGTGCTCATCTGTTCCAGCATAAAGGAACGGGTCATCCGGCTGATGTAAGCCATAGAATAATATCCAAGTATCGAGGCGGGCAGGACGATATGGCTAACCGCATTCCAGAAGACATCCCAGTTGTTGGCAATGATACTGTCGATCAGGATCATACCGGTAACCGTCGGCACAATATCGGCATAGAAAATATCGACACGGCCCGGTCCGCCAACCCAACCCAGGATGCCGTAAAACACCAGCAGGCCCATCAGGCCCAGCCAAAAGATCGGCATTGAATATCCGACCAGTGCCACAACGCGGGCAACTTGATCGATCCATGTACCTTTTTTAACAGCGGCCAGAACACCCAGCGGCACACCCAGAACAACACCCATTATGGTCCCCAGAGTGGCCAGTTCCAAGGTGGCGGGGAAGACGCGTTTGATATCGTCGGCGACGGGGCGGGCGTTTAGCAACGAGGTGCCAAAGTCACCGTGCAGAACGTCCCAGATGTAATAGAAGAATTGAACAATGATCGGCTTGTCCAGGCCCAACGCCGCGTAGGCGTCGTCATAGGTGGATTTGCTCGCCTGCTCGCCTACAATCGACAGCACCGGATCAATCGGCATCACCCGACCGATGATAAAGGTCACAAATGACAATCCCAGCATCGTGATGATGATGGACCCAATGGTTTTAAGTGTAAGGGCAAGGGCGGGCGAGGAAAGGGGCGACTTGCGCCGCCCGTTTCCGTTATTTTCAGCCAACGCCATTTATTTTGTAACCTGCCAGTAGGATACGGCCGTAATAGCGCCGCCCAAATTCAGGTTTTTCACATTGTCGGCACGACCGAATTGCTCGATCTGCTGGAACATGATGGCAAAGGGCGAAGTATCGCGGAACTGTGCTTGAACCTCGGCATACATTTGGGCCCGAACGTCACGGTCACCTTCTTCTACCGCAGCGGCGACTTTTTCAGTCAACCCGCCCGTGTCCCAAGCATTCCGCCAAGCCAGAAGGCCTGTTGCCTTGGCTTCGTCCGAATTGTCAGGGTTATAGGCAAATGTACCGGCGTTTGTGTGTGGATCGGGATAGTCCGGTCCCCATGCGCCAACATACATATCCAACTCGCGTGCACGATAACGCGACAGGATCTGTTTGCCTGTCCCAACAGTGATGTTCAGCTTGATACCGGCCTGCGCAAATGTGTTTTGCAGCGACTGGGCGATTTCGATACGCTCTTGTGCTTCGCGCACGCCAGCCTCGATTTCCAGACCCTCAACACCGGCAGCTGCCAGCAGTTCCTTGGCTTTTTCAACGTTCAGGCTAAACGGGTTTTCATCCACGGCGCCCAGATAGGTCGCAGGCAAAAAGTTCTGGTGGGTTACATACTGACCCTTCAGAAAGCTGTTTTGCATGCCTTCATAATCGATCAGGTATTTGATTGCCTGACGCACTTCGGGTTTGGACAATACTGGATGCTTTCCGTTAAGCGAGATATACATCAAACGGCCGCGCAGCGGGCTGTCAATTGTGATACCCTCTTTGCCAGATAATCCAGCCACATCGTCAGGGTTCAGGTTGCGGGCCACGTCGATATCGCCACGTTCCAGCATCAGGCGCTGGGTCGAGCTTTCCTGAACATGGCGCACAACAACGCGTTCCATTGCCGGGGCACCCAGATAGAAGTCGGGGTTGGATTTTAGCGTAACCGATTCATTCGGTTTCCAGCCAACCAGCGTATAGGCACCGGAACCGGCAGTGTTGGTTTTCAGCCAAGTGTTGCCCATGTCGCCATCGGCTTCGTTCGCCATGACCAGTTCTTTGTCGACAATCCCGCCGATAGTGGCAGTCAAACAGTTCAGAACGAATGATGTCGCATAACGCTTGTCGGTGGTGATCGAAACGGTGTTGCCTTCTGCTTTGATCATTTCCGCCGCGTTATCAGCGTTAAAACCAAACTGTGTCAGGATGAACGAAGGTGTTTTGTTCAGGATCACGGCGCGTTGCAGCGACCATGCGGCGTCTTCCGCCCGCACAGGATTACCCGAATGGAATTTCACGCCTTCACGCATGGTGAAAGTGATGGTTTTGCCATCTTCGGAAACCGTCCAGCTTTCGGCCAGATCAGGGCCATAACCGGCATCCAGATTCATCGGGTCAAAGTTGACCAGTCTGCCGTAAATATTGCGGCTGACGTCGGAACCGGCGAATTCAAACGATTCGGCAGGGTCCAGCGTGGTGATATCGTCGATCCGGTTGGCGATGACCAGCATGTTCGCTGGTGTCTCGGCCACAACGGGCGCGGCCACCAAAGTGGCGGCAAAGCTTAGGACCACACCGGCCATTATGTTTTTGATTGGTTTCATTATTTTTCCTCTCTGATTGATTATTGTTACTCTGTTGGGTTTTCCTGCTTCTGCCTTGGTTATTCTTTCCATGTTTTGTCCAGAACCCGCAGCCAGTTTTCATGGCATAGTTTCCGCATCAATGGTTCATCATAACCATGCGCCCGCATCGCGGTACGCAAATTGTTCAATCCTGCGACATCGGTAATGGGTTCGGGCACCCATGCGCCGTCAAAATCCGACCCCAGACCAACGCGATCCTCGCCCAGTTTTTCGATCATATAATCCAGATGCCGCAGCATGGTGTCCAGCGGCGTATCCATATCCATTTGCCCGTCCTCGCGCAGGAAAGCGCAGGCATAGTTCAGCCCGACCATACCGTCACTTTCGGCAATTGCCGCCAGTTGTTTGTCGGTCAGGTTGCGGGCATGGTTGCAAATGGCATGGACGTTGGAATGGGTCGCAACCAGCGGTGCGTCGGTGGTTTTGGCGATGTCCCAGAAACCGGCCTCGTTCAAATGCGAAAGGTCCAGCATGATGCCCAGCGCGTTGCACCGTTTCACCAGCCCAAAACCGGCCTCGGTCAACCCGCCGCCAATGTTACCATCCGACGGAAACCGGAATGGCACACCATATCCGAAAATCGTATCGCGGCTCCAGACCGGCCCTAATGATCGCAGGCCAGCGGCATGCAGCACCTCAAGCGTATGCAGGTCCGCGTCTATCGCCTCGGCCCCTTCCATATGCATGATCGCGGCCATCTGACCGCTGGCAAAACAGCCGCGCAAATCGTCCGCCGTATGACAGATTTTCAACGCCCCCAATTCTTGAAGGCGCAACAGGATGGCGATTTCTTCCATGATAACAGGCAGCGCAGCGGCCTGCGATACAGGTGCGGGCAGCGGCACGTCATATTGCGGCTGCTTCATCTCGTCGTATTTATCATCAAGGGATTTGCCGTTCATAGGCGAGCGCACATAAAGCGCGAAGAACCCCCCGCCAAATCCGCCGGTATTTGCGCGCGGAATGTCGATATGGCCATCGCGTCCGGTAACAAAGCTGCCAGCCTTGTCCACCCCGCCGTTGACCATCAATTTGAGCAAAACATCGTTATGCCCGTCAAAAATCATCGGTTCATTTAGTTTCAGCAAAGAATCCCCCCAATGGATACAATACCTTAGCAATTGTTTTTCCGATAGCCATAGGCATACCAATAAGATAAACTCATAGAGCAATGAATAAAGCTGTAGATACCTATGCGAAAATCCTGGCACTCCCTGTCTGAATATCAGGCCCTGCGCGCGATGATGGAGGGCAACACCACCGCCTCGGCCGCGCGGCGGCTGGGCCTGTCGCAATCGGCTGTGTCGCGGTCATTGACCAACCTTGAAGCGCGGATTGGCACAACCTTGTTTGAACGCGAATCCGGTCGGCTGGTACCGACAAGCGCTGCGGTGCGCCTGAATTTGCGGTTGGATGCGCTGTTTCAAGCGCTGGACAGCATCGACGGCCCCGCCGAAGCCCCGCGCGAAAATCTGCGGCTGATTGCGCCGCCGACATTTGCCAACCAGTTTATCGTTGCCCACATGGCCAGTTTCATCAAAACCCACCCCGAAGCGTTTATCAGTCTGGAAATTGCCATTTCCTCGGAAGTCGTTGCCGGTGTTCAGGCCGACAATTACGATCTGGGAATTGTCGGGGTCGAGCCAACCCGCGCAGGGGCAAAACTGATCCCGTTTCGCAAGGCGGCTGCGGCGGTTGTGATGCCCGCAGATCACCCGTTGGCGGCGCGGGATACAATCCGGCCCATGGATTTGGACGGGGAAAACCTGATCGGGTTCAACTATCGCCATGCACGGCGGGCGCAACTGGACAAACTGCTGCTCGAGGCACGGGCCGAACCCAAAGTGGTGGCCGAGGTGTCAAGCTCGACCGCGGCCATTGATCTGGTTCGGTTGGGGGCAGGGTTGGCCGTGGTAAATCCGTTCCCATCGGTGCAAAATGTGGCAGACGGGGTGGTATTTCGCCCCTTTGCCTCGGCGATTTCCTATCAGACGTATTTCGTTGCGCCGGACCATCGCCCCCTGTCACAAACTGCACGCCATTTCCTGCGCCATGTACGACTGCATACACCAAAGGACGG
>CAZIDQ010000152.1:3241-6695 GCA_964538015.1 uncultured Marinosulfonomonas sp. | reverse complement strand
CAGACGCCCGCGATCCTGCGCTGATGGCCAAGCTGGACGCCGTGGCAGGGCGGGTGTTGTAATTCCCTCATGACTACCCCTCAAACTCTCCTGCTTGGCGCCGCCGGTTTCATCGGCCAGCACATCGCCATTGCCTTGCGTAAGGCCGGTCACAACGTGCTGGCCTCTGCCCGCAATACCCGCCGCCTGACCGCGATGGGGTTTGATACGCTGCAGGCCGATCTGACCGATCCCGCCACCCACAGCCCCGATTTCTGGCGCCCGCTTGTGGAAAATTGCACCCGTGTGGTCAACTGCGCCGGTCTGCTGACCGGACGTGATGCGGATTTCCACGCCGTCCATGCCGCCGCCCCGCAGGCCGTCTATGCCGCCCTGCCCGCCACGACCCGCGGCGTGCTGATCTCGGCCGTCGGGATCAAAGCCGACACCCCCTTTGCCACCTACCGCCGCCGTGGTGAAAAGATCGCCCAAGCCGCCCCGATCCCCGTCACCATCCTGCGCCCCGGTCTGGTGCTGGCTGATGGCAGCTATGGCGGCTCGTCCCTTGCCCGGGCGTTGGCCGCCCTGCCAATGGTCACCCCCGTGGTCGGCACAGGTGATCAAACCTTCAACCCGATCCATGCCGATGATCTGGCCATGCTGGTGAACGAGGCACTCGGCGCTCCCTGCCCCGACCAGCCAATCGAAATCGGTGGGCCCGATGAAATCACCCAAACCACCCTGCTCACATCTTTGCGCGCGTGGCTGGGCCTGCGCCCCACCCGCATCCTGCACCTGTCTCTGCCGCTGGCCCGCCTGACGGGGCGCATCGGGGACGTCCTGCGCCTTGCCCCAATCTCGGCCACTTCAGTACAACAATTGGAACAAGGCGTGGCCACAGACATAACCGAGCAAACCCGCCATTTCAAAACCCGCCCGCGCGGCTTTGCCGACTTCCTGCGCACCCGTCCCTCGCAAACTCAGGACCTGTGGCACGCCCGTCTTTACCTGCTGCGCCCCGTTTTACGGTTAACGCTGGCGCTGATGTGGCTGGCCTCGGGACTGATCGGCCTGCTGCTGCCCACCGAAAGCTTCCTACCCTATGTTTCGGGCCTGCTGCCCGACACCATGCTGATTGCTGCGGCCCGCCTCACCGGAGCCATAGACCTGCTGATCGCACTGGCCCTGCTGCGCGCATGGCGGCTAAAACAAATCGCGTGGCTGCAATTCGCGATGGTCGCGGGTTACACGGCCGGGCTGACCCTGATCAACCCCGCGCTCTGGCTTGCCCCGTTCGGCGGTTTGCTGAAAAACCTGCCGATCCTTGTGCTGATCCTGATCCACCGCATACTGGAAGAGGAACGCTAGATGGACCCGTACCTGACCCTGAAATGGCTGCACATCTTGTCATCAACCGTGTTGTTTGGCACGGGTATGGGCACCGCATTCCAAATGGTCTGGGCCTGGCGCACAGGACGGGTTGGAACCATCCACTCGGTCGCCTCGGGCGTGGTTGTCGCCGACTGGATATTCACCACCCCTGCCGGATTGATCCAGCCGCTGACCGGTTACTTGCTGATCCAGCAACAAGGCTACGACTGGAACGAACCGTGGTTGCTGTTGACCTATGCCCTCTACACACTGGCCTTTCTCTGCTGGGCCCCCGTCGTTCATTTGCAAATCAAAATCCGCGATCTGGCAGGCGCGGCACTAGCCAATAACACCCCCCTGCCTGATCAGGCCCGCAAACACTTCCGCCTATGGTTTGCCCTGGGCTGGCCCGCCTTCGCCGCCCTGACCTGGGTATTCTGGCTCATGGTCACCCGCCCCGACGCTCCTTTCTTCTTTTCCTAAATATCCGCGCCGCAGGCAAATCCCGAGGCCCCTTCATGGGGCCGAGACATAAAGCAGCCCGCAGGGCTTCCGCATCACGACCCTTGGAAAACAGAACAAACCCCTTACCTGATAACGAACAGCAAAAGGAAAACCATGCGCCTGACCGGCCTCGACATCGCCCGCTTTATCGCTTTTGCCGGCATGGTGCTGGTCAATTTTCGCATTGCCGCGCAGGTCACCGGTTCCACAGACTGGGCCAGCCAGATCACCCACCTGCTGGAAGGGCGCGCCGCCGCGCTGTTCGTTACCCTTGCCGGTGTCGGCATCACCCTTGCCAATGCTCCCGCCAGCCTGATGGCTAAACGTGCGTTGTTCCTGTTTGCCATCGGCCTGCTGAACCAGACCATATTCGAGGCCGACATCCTGCATTACTACGGCGTCTATTTCCTCTGCGCGATCCCGATGATGCGCTTATCGCCACGCGGCCTGCTGATTGCCGCTGGCGGTATCCTTATCACCTCGTTCCTCCTGCTGATCACCCTGAATTACGAGGCGGGCTGGAACTGGTCCACCTTGCAATACGCCGATTTCTGGACGCCAACGGGGTTCATCCGAAACCTATTTTATAATGGCTGGCACCCGGTGTTCCCGTGGCTCACCTTCCTGCTGTTCGGCATGTGGCTTGGCCGTCTGGACCTTGCCAACCGCAGCACCCAGATCAAACTCATCTTCGCTGGCGCAATCGCCGCCACAGCCATCATCACGCTTAGCATCACCCTGTCCACAGACCCCGAACTGGCCGAGGTCATGGGCCTGTCGCCCATCCCGCCCGGCCCGCTCTACATCCTTGCCGGGATCGGCACATCCACCGCTTTAATCGGGGCCACCCTGCTGGCCACCCCGCTATTGACCAGACTGCGCCTGTCAGAATGGCTTGCCGCCCCCGGCCGCCAGACCCTGACCCTATACGCCGCGCACATCCTGATCGGCATGGGGGTGATGGAAGCATTGGGGAAACTCGACGGCTCGCTCACCTCGCCGCAGATATTCGCAATTTCCATCGGCTTTGCGACATTAACGTCGTTGTATGCGCGGCTTTGGTCGATTATCACCAAACGCGGGCCACTCGAAAGCCTGATGCGAATGATCACCGAAGGGAAAACCAGATGAAATCCGTCAAAGACTATATCCGCACCATCGTGGATTTCCCGCACGAAGGCATCATGTTTCGCGATGTCACCACCCTGTTTGCCGACCCGCGCGGGTTTCGCATGGCAATCGACCAGATGTTGCACCCCTATGCGGGGATGCAGATCGACAAGGTCGTGGGGCTCGAGGCACGCGGTTTTATCCTTGGCGGGGCCATTGCCCACCAGTTGACTGTCGGCTTTGTGCCGATCCGCAAAAAAGGCAAACTGCCGGGTGCTGTGATATCCGAAGCCTACACACTGGAATACGGCGAAGCGGTGATGGAAATCCACGACGACGCCATCAAAGCAGGCGAGCGTATTTTGGTGGTTGATGACCTGCTTGCCACCGGCGGCACAGCAGCGGCGGGGATCAAACTGATCGAACGGCTGGGCGGCGAGATTGTCAGCACCTCCTTCATCATTGACCTGCCGGAACTGGGCGGGCGCAA
>CAZIDQ010000152.1:0-3141 GCA_964538015.1 uncultured Marinosulfonomonas sp. | reverse complement strand
GGTGTGTTCTATTATTACTTTGAATCAAAAGAATCGGTGGTCGAAGCAATCATTGAAAACCACATAGGCACGCTGGTGTCCAAAGGGCGCGAGATCATCGCCCGTCCAAAGATTAGCGCGATCAAGAAATTAGAGGCACTGGCCGATTTGCAATGGCACCAAAATCAGGCCGAGGCTGCCGGAATACACGCGATCAAAGGCGTCGATATTCACGAACGCCTGCTTTCGGCGATGATCACCCGTTTTGTGCCCCTAATGCAGGAAGCCTGGGGTGAAAATACCAAAGACGGCTACAGCTTCGAAATATTCCTTACAGCAGGCATGATGCTGTTTGATCCCGGGATATTCCCTTGGCCGGATGATATGCGCAATGCCCGCATCGACCACCTGATTGCAACAATGGAAACCGCGATGGACCAACCGGCCGGCACATTCGCCTTCTACCGCCGCGTCATGGGCCATAGCGGATAATTTTTTACCAAATAACTGACTGAATGTCAGTCATACAGGAGAAGATGATGACCAACATAACCAACTCCCCCCGCCCCGCCTCTGGATCCCTGCTCGAAACAGGCAGTGTCGCACTCGCCCTCATCCTGTTCCCGCTGCTCTTTGTATCGGCCCAATTTCTCCACCCGGATCCCTTTACCACAGGCTTGCCCAAGACAGGCATGGAATTTGCGGTGCATATCAACGGCGCGCACTGGATGCACATCGCGCATCTTCTGGAATTTATTTGCGCACCACTTTTGCTGGTTCTGGCATTGCATTTTTATGCGCGATTAAAACCCGCACTACCCCGACTTGCCTTCACCGCTTTGGTGATGGCGGCAATCGGCACCTTCATGCTTGCTGGCAACAAGGCGGCACTTTGCCTAACCTCCAGTGCGTTTGATACATTAAGCGACGCAGATCTTTTCGCCATGGCTCCGGGGCTGGAAGTTCTTATCCATCGACGCGCATTGATGGCTGTGCTATGGGGCATTCCGCTATTGCCGCTTGGCTTTGCGCTATTCGCAGCGGGATTGCTCAAGGCCGGCGTGACCCCGAAATGGCAAGCCGCGTTCATCCTTGCCGGTTCGCTGCTTCTTGCCAACCCTGAAATCCAGGCCATCAACACCGTTGCTTCCCTGTTGTTTGCAATCGGATTTCCAAGCTATGCATGGACATATTTCAATTCGCAAACCAGTTCCTCGTGATTTATTTGCGTGTCGGCTAGAGCCAGAATTTGAACGCCTTCGTAAATTCATTGAGGCATAAACCGTTCCTTAATCAGAATCACGGTAAACGGGTCTTGTCTGTTTGGGAGCAGACCTCTGTTTGCAAGACTAGATGAACGCCCCGTCGCCCCCCGACGGGGCGTTCGCATTTCCAGCCACTCACCCCATTGTGACCCCGCAATTCCCTGCTTCCTGACCCTCAATCTGGACAACGCTTCGCCAACCCGCTAACCCTAGAAAACTGTGTTCAAAATTCCGTCCACAAAGGGTCTGAAATGTTTCGTAATTTTGCTTATCTATTGTCGCTTTTGGCAATCCTGTTTCTTGGCGCTTGCGGGAAATACTCGGCGGGCGGCCCGCCCACCCCAACCAATCAACAAATCACCGAACTGACACAAGCCATTCAAGCACTTGGCCCCGACGTTGATCCCGAAGAAGCCCGGCGCGCGGCGCAGGTTGCCTTTACCTACCCGCTGCAACTGGCCCGCGAATATCAGGTGTCCGACCCCGCAATCATCCATAATATCAAGGTCAATCAGGGCCTGCGCCCGCGCGGTTTATGCTGGCATTGGGCGCAAGATATGGAAACCCGTCTGGCGCAAGAGGATTTCCAGACGCTGGACCTGCACCGCGCCATCGGCAATTCGGAAAAGGCCCTGCGGATCGACCACAGCACCGTTGTGATCAGCGCCAAGGGTGACGGCATGTATGACGGTCTGGTGCTGGACCCGTGGCGCTGGGGCGGCACGCTGTTTTGGGGGGATCCGAAACTGGACAAAAAATACGAATGGATCCCGCGCAAGAGGGTGTTCGAACTAAAACGCGGGCGCCGCCAGAGCCGTTCGTCGGCATCAGGTTAAAGCACCGCCCCCGGGTTCATGATCCCCACAGGGTCCAGCGCAGCCTTTACCGCCCGCATGGCCGCCAGTTTCGCAGGATCGCCGTAACGCACCAGATCGTCCACCTTCATCCGCCCGACCCCGTGTTCGGCGGAAAATGATCCGTCATATTCCTGCACCAGATCATGCACGGCATCCTTGATGACACCGCGCAAGGGGTCATATTCGGACCGGTCGCGCCCCGCCTGCGGGAACATGTTGTAATGCAGGTTGCCATCGCCCAGATGGCCAAAACAGTTGATCCGGAAATCGCCGATCTGCGCCAGCATCCGCGCCCCGCGTTCGATGAATTCGGGTATCACCGACAGCGGCAGCGAAATATCATGTGACGCGATCGAGCCGATCCGTTTATTGGCCTCGGGGATGGTTTCGCGCACCGCCCAAAAATCAGCCCGCTGGCCAGCCGATTGCGCTATCACGCCATCACTGACCAGCCCGCGTTCAAACCCGTCGGCAAACAGCCCTTCCAGCATGTCGCTTGCCGATTGCCCCCGCGCCACACCCAGATCGACCAGCACCATCCATTCGGGGATGTCGTCGAACGGCAGGCGCACATCGGGCATGGTTTCGGCCAAAAACTGCAAGCCCATGCCATTGATCAGCTCAAACGCCGAAACGGTTTCGCCGCAATGTTCCTGTGCCAGCGCCAGCAGCTCCAGCGCATCGGCGGGCGAGCCCACCACCATCAGCGCCGCCCCCTCCTCGGCTGGGCGCGGGAACAGCCGCAGAGAGGCCGCGGTGATCACCCCCAGCGTGCCCTCGGCGCCGATCAGCAGGTCGCGCAGATCATAACCGGTGTTGTCCTTGCGCAGCCGTTTCAGCCCGTGCCAGATGTCGCCACCCGGCAGCACCGCCTCCAGCCCCAGACACAGCGCGCGGGCATTGCCATAGCGCAGCACATTCACCCCGCCCGCGTTGGTCGCCAGATTGCCACCGATCTGGCAAGACCCTTGTGCCGCCAGTGTCAGCGGGAACAGGCGGTCGGCATCCTCGGCGGCGGTCTGGATGTCCTGCAACACCGC
>CAZIDQ010000151.1:0-6709 GCA_964538015.1 uncultured Marinosulfonomonas sp. | reverse complement strand
ATCTCCTCGGGCGTGCCCATCCGGCCCGCCGGTATCTGCTTGTTGATAACATCCTTCTGGTCGTCGTTCAGCGCATCGGTCATTGGTGTGGCAATAAACCCCGGCGCAACCGCGTTTACCGTGATGCCACGGCTGGCAACCTCCTGGGCGATGCTTTTACCCATGGCGATCATACCGGCCTTGGCGGCGGTGTAATTGGCCTGCCCCGGATTGCCGGTGGTGGCCACGATGCTTGAGATGTTGATGATCCGCCCCCAGCGCGCCTTCATCATCGGGCGCATCACGCCACGGCACAGACGCATGGTGCTGGTCAGGTTGATATTGATCACCGCATCCCAGTCCTCGTCCTTCATCCGCATGAACAGATTATCGCGGGTGATACCGGCGTTGTTGACCAGTATATCCAAGCCCCCCATCGCCTCTATCGCCTGCTTGGGCAGCGCCTCGACAGCCTCGGCATCCGACAGGTTGCAGGGCAGCACATGCGCCCGCTCGCCCAGTTCGGCCGCCAGCGCCTCAAGCGGCTCTACCCGCGTGCCCGACAGCGCCACCGTTGCACCGGCCCCGTGCAGCGCCTTGGCAATCGCGCCGCCAATGCCGCCGGATGCGCCGGTTACCAGCGCTGTTTTACCTTCAAGATCAAACATTTAAACCTCACTCTTCATCTGTTCCACAGCCTTCGCCACATCCTCGGGCGTGCCCACAGCCGCCGTCGCCACCGATTTATCAATCCGCCGGATCATGCCGCACAGGGCCTTGCCGGCACCTATCTCCCAAATCTCGCTGACACCTTGACCGGCCATGTAGGCCACCGATTCACGCCAGCGCACCGAGCCGGTCACCTGTTCAACCAACAGCGCGCGAATTAAATCGGGGTCCGTCACCGCCTCGGCCCGCACATTGGCGACCAGCGGCACCACAGGCGCGTTGATCGTCACATCGGCCAGCGCCTGCGCCATCACATCTGCCGCAGGTTGCATCAAGGCACAATGGAACGGCGCGGAGACCGGCAACATCACCGCACGGCGCGCGCCGCGTTCCTTGGCAATCTCGCAGGCGCGTTCCACCGCCGCCTTGTGGCCCGAAACCACAACCTGCCCCGGATCATTGTCATTGGCCGCCTGACAGATCTCGCCTTGCGCCGCCTCGGCCGCCACCTCTTGCACAGCCGCAAAATCCAGCCCCAGCAGGGCCGCCATCGCGCCAATACCCACCGGCACTGCCTCTTGCATCGCTTTGCCGCGAATGCGCAACAGCCGCGCGGTATCGGCAATCGAAATCGCCCCCGCTGCCGCCAATGCCGAATATTCGCCCAGGCTGTGACCGGCCACAAAACCCGCGTCATTCACCGAAACCCCCTCAGACTCAAGGGCGCGCAGCGCCGCCAAGGATGTCGCCATCAACGCCGGTTGCGCGTTGGCGGTCAGGGTCAGATCATCCTGCTCGCCCTCCCAGATCAGCGCCGACAGCTTCTCTCCCAAAGCCTCGTCCACCTCGTCAAACACGGCCTGCGCCGCCGGATAGGCCTCGGCCAGCGCGCGCCCCATGCCAATGGTCTGCGCCCCCTGCCCCGGAAATACAAATGCTCGGCTCATCGGCCTCTCCCTTATTGTCGTTCATCCCTCGTTGCCCCGCAAATACCCCGCCCTTAACCATTTCGCAATCACTCCCCCATCTTTGTTCTATAAATATCCCCGCCGGAGGCATAAAATCTCTTATTCCCCCGCCTTCCGCCCGCAGGAACGCACAGGATTTGTGCCCTCACGCCGAATTTATCCCGAAATCACCACCTGATATGCCACCCTGACACCAACAGGAGCGCGAACAATGTCCCAAAGCTACAGCCCGATCACCAAAACCCTGCACTGGCTGACCGCCCTGCTGATCCTGTCCGCCTTCCCGCTGGGACTGCTCGCCAACAACGCGCCTTTTGCCACCAGCGATGAAATTGCCACCAAAGCCCTGCTGTTCTCGCTGCATAAAACCATCGGCGTTACCGCCTTCTTCACGGCCTTGGCCCGCATCCTCTGGGCGCTGACCCAAACCCCGCCCGCCGACCTACATCCCGACCGCAGGCTAGAAACATTTGCCGCGCATCTGGTCCACTGGCTGCTGTATATCTCGATGCTGCTGGTGCCGCTGACCGGCTGGATCAACCACGCCGCCAGCACCGGTTTTGCACCGATCTGGGGACCCTTTGGCCAATCCCTGCCGCTGGTGCCCAAATCCGAAACCGTTTCGGCGCTGTTTTCTGCCGGCCACTGGGTTTTCACCAAAATCCTGCTGGCCGCCATCGCGCTGCATATCGCCGGTGCCCTGAAACACGTCTTTATCGACCGCGACGAAACCCTGCGCCGGATGCTGCCAGGCATTACCGCCGCCACACCGGCCACCAACCGCAGCCACGCGCCCATGCTGGCCGCCATCGCCATCTTCAGCGCCGCAATCGCCCTTGGCGTCTGGCTGGGCCAACCAACCACCCAAACCGACGCAAAGCAGTTGGCAAGCGTGAACAGCGACTGGGCCGTCACCGATGGCACCCTTGCCCTGACCGTCATCCAGTTCGGCAGCGACGTATCAGGCAATTTCAACGACTGGACCGCGCAAATCAGCTTTGATCCCGCCACCGGCACCGGCACCACGGACGTTACCGTCAACATCGCCAGCCTGTCGCTTGGCTCGGTCAGTGCGCAGGCGCTTGGCCCTGATTTCTTCGACGCCCAGACCCACCCCACAGCCCGCTTCACCGCCACCATCGCCCCACAGGGTGACCATTTCGCCGCCACCGGCACCCTGACCCTCAAAGGCAAGGAACAGCCCCTGACCCTGCCCTTCACGCTGGACATCGCGGATGGCACCGCCACAATGCAGGGCAAGGCCACGCTAAACCGGCTGGATTTCGGCATCGGGGAAACCCTGCCCGATGAAACCACCCTGAAATTTCCCGTGACAATCCAGATCACCCTGACAGCCACACGCTAATGCAAAAAGGCCGCCCCCATTCAGGAGCGGCCCTTTTCATCCTATTCGCAGGTTCTATTCAGCCTTCATTGCCTCGATCGAGATCATCACATTCAACTCGTCCCCGACATAGGGCGCGAACTTGCCAACCCCGAATTCACTGCGCAAAATCTTTGTGCTGGCGGTAAACCCCAACCACGGCTTGCCCGCCATCGGATGTTCGCCCGCCTGATTCAGCACCGCATCCAGCACCACCGGCTTGCTGACCCCGTTGATCACCAGATCTCCGGTGATCAGGGCTGTGTTTTCGCCCGTGACTTCGATCGCAGTCGATGTGAAACTTATTGTGCTGTCATCTTTTGCATCAAAGAAATCAGGTGACATGAAATGTTCGAACCGCTTTTCCCAGCCGGTGAACATGGATTTCAGGGGCATTGTAACCGAAACGGAAGACGTTGCAGGTGCCTCGGCGTCAAATATGATTTCACCGCCAAAGCCCGAAAACATCGACCATGTGGTCGAAAATCCAAGGTGGTTGTAAGAGAAGACAACCTGGCTGTGGCTGCTGTCCAGAACATATTTTTCCGGCGCAGCGATGGCCGAAGTCGCCACAAGCGTGGCCAGAGTTGCTGCAATAAAAGTAGGTTTCATTTTCGCGTTTCCATCTGTTGTTAAGATGGAAACCAGTGTCGGCGCTACCCCTGTTCAGGGCAATACGCCATACTTCAACAGTTTGTGTTCGTGGATGAACACTGGGAAAACGGTTAGGACATCACCTTTGGCTTGATCAGACCCTGGGCGCCATCCAGAATATAGCCGCGGTTGGCCTTGGTGCGCTTCAAGACAGTTTTGCCCAAAATATCCCGCCCCAAACGATCACGCAGGCGGGTCAGGTTTTCTTCATAGTCGCGGGCAACCTCGATCACCTGCGCGGTATTCAGCAGCCGGACCAGCAGGCGCACCTTGTCTCCTTTGACAAAGGAGCGGTCAATAAACACCGCATCGACCTCCTCGAATTTGATGCGGCTCTGTATCCGCGCCACACCGCTTTTGCTGCGCAGAACCTCGCGCAGTTCGAAACGCGCCAGATCAAGCTGCGTTTCATATTCGGTCCCGTGCGAGGCGTACCAGATCAGTGTCACCCCGAATACGCCCAGCAAAGACGCCATTGCCAGTTTGAAACTGGCCACATCCGGTGACATCATCGACCCGGGAATGGCCCAGAACCCGACCGAGGACAGAACCATCGCGCCGCCCATTATCGCCGCAATCCACTGGAAAACGATCGCCATCGAGCGGTCACAGCTTGTGCACCGGACAATATAACCCCAATAGGTTTCATTGATCGAAGTTGTTGCACCGGCCTTGCCAGCGCTGCCGGATGCGGAAATAGGCGAAAATTTCGTCATGCTTTACCCCTGATAGTACTTTATCGTTCGTCCTCGAGTTGTTTTTGACAAATGAACATGACTAAAATGGGGCATATCCGGTTCATTTTATTGTCCCGCACCCTGCCCTCGCGTCACCTTTTGCGGCGTCTTGCCAGATCGACGGATATGCCTTGCATCACATGCCCAGCGTTGTATAAGGCCACTTCCTTTCCGCTGTAATTGATGAACCAGCGTAGCCTCTCGTGGGTGGGTCGTGGAAAGGTTGGCCCCCACCCTTTGAAATGCGCTTTAGAAATGAATAGGAGCGAACATGCCACTATACGAGCATGTGATGATTGCGCGTCAGGATCTTTCCAACACGCAAGCCGAAGGTCTGATCGAACATTTTGGTGCTGTGCTGGCCGATAACGGCGGCAACCTCGTTGATAGCGAGTATTGGGGCATCAAAACCATGGCCTACAAAATCAACAAAAACCGCAAAGGGCATTATGCTTTTCTGCGTTCGGATGCTCCGGCACCGGCCGTTCAGGAAATGGAACGCCTGATGCGTCTGCACGACGATGTTATGCGTGTTCTGACCATCAAGGTCGACGAGCACAAAGAACTGCCCAGCGTGCAAATGCAAAAACGCGAAGAGCGTGGCGACCGTCGCCCGCGTCGTTGATTTTAGCCTAGGAAAGGATCTAACCCATGGCATCTAAACCATTTTTCCGCCGTCGCAAAGTCTGTCCCTTCTCGAGCGACAACTCCCCTGCGATCGACTACAAAGACGTTCGTCTGCTGCAGCGCTATATCTCTGAGCGCGGCAAGATCGTTCCGTCCCGTATCACCGCCGTTTCGGCCAAGAAGCAACGGGAACTGGCCCGCGCAATCAAACGCGCCCGCTTCCTTGCCCTGCTTCCCTACGCCGTGAAATAAGGAGCAAAGCACATGCAAGTTATCCTCATGGAACGCGTGGCCAAACTGGGTCAGATGGGCGAAGTAGTATCCGTCAAAGACGGTTACGCCCGCAACTTCCTGCTGCCCCAAGGCAAAGCCATGCGCGCATCGGAAACCAACATCGCCCATTTTGAAACGCAAAAAGCACAGCTGGAAACGCGCAATCTGGAAACCAAAGCCGAAGCCGAAAAACTGGCCGAAAAGCTGGGCGGTCAACAGTTCGTTGTGATTCGGACGGCCTCGGACGCCGGTTCGCTTTATGGCTCCGTTTCTGTGCGTGACGCCGCCGAAGCTGCTACAGCCGATGGTTTCACAATTGATCGCAAACAAGTTGCTCTGGCGGCCCCGATCAAGGAACTGGGCCTGCATACGGTTCATGTTGTTCTGCACCCAGAAGTCGACGTCACGATCGAACTGAACGTGGCCCGCTCGACCGAAGAAGCCGAGCTGCAAGCCGCTGGTAAATCGATTGCCGAACTGGCAGCCGAGGCCGAGGCCGAAGCCGAGTTCGAAATCGCGGAACTGTTCGACGATATCGGCGCCGCAGCTGATGAAGACGAAGATCTGGCACCCGCTGTTGAAGAAGACGCGGCACCCGCCGCTGAAGAAGAAACAGACGAAGCCTAAGCTTCTCTTTCGAGCCTGAAAATTGAAAAAGCCGCGTCAGAATTGCTCTGGCGCGGCTTTTTGTTAACCATAACATCAGAATTATCGCCCTGATATTCAGCCACCACACCTGTCAGTAGTCCGGTTTTACCCTGTATTTTAAACAGCTTAGAGATAAACACCCGGCAAATTCGATCTTAACCAATTATTCATTGTTAAATAGATATTAACGTCTGCGCCAAGTAGGCCTGTTTCACCAGTCAACAACGACAAACAGGTGCCTCATGCGTTTACTTTTCTCAATCCTTGCCGTGATGGCCCTTTCCATCGCCCCCGCCACTGCCGGCTCCAGCTATCTGGCGCTCTCTTTTGGCACCAGTTTCGAGAACCACAAATTCGACGTCTGGAACGGACCTGCCACGCCGGGGCGGCGTGCCTTGACGGCCTCGGCACGCTCCAATGATTATGCGCTGGCCTTCGGGCTGCGTGATGCCTTTCATATCGGCAGACGCGCCTATGATCTGGAATTCGAGATTTTCGAGCGTCAAAACAGCGCGTTTACCGCCACCGGCACCGCCGGCAGCCATCCAACAGCAATCCGCACCACCAGCATACTTCTTTCGGCATGGACCCCTGTTGCGCGGGGTGAAAAATGGACCCTGAAGGCCGGGGCCGGCATCGGTGCCCGCCACAGCAATTACCGGATGAGCGGACCGGGCATTTCCTTTACCACCACCGACCGTGCGCCATACGCGATGCTTGGTTTGCGCCTGTCCAAACAAACCGGCAGGCGCACCCGGATTTTCACCGAA
>CAZIDQ010000150.1:0-6795 GCA_964538015.1 uncultured Marinosulfonomonas sp. | reverse complement strand
TCGCTTGGGCTGGACGTGCTGCAACGGTTGAAAGAAATCAACACCACCTCGCAAAGTTTTATCACCGGCGGGCGATCAGATGCCATTCGGGTCGAGATTTTCCCTGAACGGCTGGCGGGTTTCGGCATCGGACTGGACCAGATCGCCCAAACCATTTCCTCGGCCAATGCCGAACGCTCGGTTGGGTCGGTCGAGATGGGGCAAACCACCTTTTCGCTGCAAACCGGCGCGTTCTTGAAAAATGCCCGCGACATTGAAAACCTGATGATCGGCACGCAGGACGGGCAAGTGATCTACATCCGCGATGTGGCTCTGGTGACCGAAAGTACCGATGACGCCAACAACCTTGTGTCCTATTATACCGGCCCCGCCTATGGCGCCCACGAAGGACAAGACGAAGTTGCCGACCGCGCCCCGATTGGCGCCTCGGCTGTTACCATTTCGGTTGCCAAGAAAAGCGGTTCCAACGGGGTGTCGGTGGCCGATGATGTGCTGGCCTATGTGGACCGCCTGAAAGGCAGCCTGATCCCCGACAACATCCATGTCGAAGTCACCCGCAACTATGGCGAAACCGCCAATGAAAAGGTCAACGAGTTGATCTTCAAACTGTTCGTGGTGACCGGCGCTGTGACGCTGTTGATCTGGATGGCATTGGGTTTACGCGCCGCCACCGTGGTGTTGATCGTGATCCCCGTGGTCATTCTGTTGACGGTGTTTTGTGCGTGGCTGCTGGGCTATACCATCGACAGAGTGTCGCTGTTTGCGCTGATCTTTTCCATCGGAATTTTGGTCGATGACGCCATTGTGGTGGTGGAAAACATCTATCGCCGATGGCTGTTGAACGGCGAATGTTCGGATGATTGCAACGTGGACGCGGTGCGCGAGGTCGGCAATCCGACAATCCTTGCCACCTTTACCGTGATCGCAGCCCTACTGCCGATGGGCTTTGTCACTGGCATGATGGGCCCCTACATGGGGCCGATCCCGGCACTTGGATCCGTTGCGATGCTGCTGTCGCTGTTCGCCGCCTTCATCTTTACCCCGTGGCTGGCGCAACGCATCAAACCCTCGATGAAACGGCTTGCAAAGATGCAGGAAAGCGAGCACCGCCAGTCCGAACGCCTGCACAATTTCTTTGAAAACATGCTGTACCCGCTGCTGGACAGCCGCGCCAAGGCCCGCATTTTCCGGCTGGGAATGTGGCTGGTGTTTTTCCTTAGCCTTGCGCTGTTCTACACACAGGCCGTCACGGTCAAAATGCTGCCCAACGACAACAAGCCGGAATTCAATGTGGTGGTGAACATGCCCGAAGGCACCGCCCTGCCCGTCACCGCCAATGTCGTCACCCGTATGTCCGAAAAGCTGCTGGAGATGCCCGAAGTCGTAGCCCTTCAAAGCTATACCGGCACCGCCAGCCCGTTCAATTTCAACGGCCTTGTGCGCCACACCTACCTGCGCAATTTCGCATGGGGGGCCGATATTCAGGTGCAACTGACAGACAAGGGCGACCGCGACCGCACCTCGCATGATCTGGCAGTTGCTGCCCGCGCGGCGCTGAAACCGCTGGCCGACCAACTGGGCGCACGGATTGAAGTGGTGGAAATGCCCCCCGGCCCACCCGTATTGCAAACCATGGTGGCCGAAATTTACGGCCCCGATGATGCCACCCGCCGTCAGGTGGCCCGCGATGTGGAGCGGCTGTTCGATCAGGCCGAAAACATCGTTGACGCCGACAGCTATCTGCAAATGCCGTTTGACAGCTGGCGCTTTGTGGTTGATCGCGAAAAGGCATCGCGTCTGGGCGTGTCGATCGACACCATCAACCGGCAGTTGGAAATGTCGCTGGGCGGTTATCGGCTGGGCGATGTCAAAGACGAACACGCGCTGGAGCCGCGCTTTATCTACCTGCAAATGCCCCTTGCCCTGCGTGGCGAATTCGGGCGGCTTGGGCAATTGCCTGTGCCATCAGCCAGCGGCGCGATGATCCCGCTGACCACGCTGGGCCGGTTCGAACAATACCGCGTGGATGATCCGGTTTATCACAAGGACCTGCGCGCGGTCGAATATGTCACCGGCGAAGTCGCAGGCCGTCTGGGTGCACCGATTTACGGCATCCTTGAAATGGAAAACCTGCTGGATGATTACACCGCACCCGATGGCGTGCGGGTCGATACCAACTATATCGGGCCACCCACCACCAGCCTGCAATCGGCACTGGAATGGACCGGCGAGTGGACCGTCACCTATGTGACCTTCCGCGATATGGGCATCGCCTTTGGCGTGGCGCTGATCATGATCTATATCCTTGTGGTCGGGGAATTTGGCAACTTCCGCCTGCCCGCGATCATTATGGCGCCAATCCCGCTGACCCTGATCGGCATCGTGCCCGGCCACTGGCTGTTTGGTGCACCTTTCACCGCCACCTCGATGATCGGCTTTATCGCGCTGGCGGGGATTATTGTGCGTAATTCAATCCTGCTGGTCGATTTCTCGCGCCAAGCGGTGGCATCCGGCATGCCTGTCAAAGATGCGGTGATCCACGCCTGCGCCACCCGCACACGGCCTATCATTATCACGGCACTTGCGTTGATGATCGGCTCGTCCGTGATCCTGTCGGATCCGATTTTCGAGGGCATGGCGATTTCGTTGATGATGGGCGGGATGGTGTCCACATTGCTGACACTGGTGGTGATCCCGCTGGGTTGTGTGAAATACGCCGACGCTATGCAGGATTTGGGGCATGGGCAAACGGCAAACGGTGCGCCGATGCCTCCCGCAAAACCCGCCCCAGAACCGCTGCACGTTTCGGGCAGGTCGGGCAAAGGCGTGATCAGAACCACCAAATCGGCACTGGCCGGACTGGGCGACGCGGTTTTGTTTGTCGGCGAAGCGCTGTTTGGTCTGCTCCGCGGGTTGGGCAGGATGGTGACGGGACGGCGCGCAAAACCGGCAACACCAAAACCCGCCCCGACTCCTGCGGCTGTAGTCAGCGCACCTGTGCAGAAACCAACTAAGCCCGAAGCGAAGCCGGAAGTGGCCCCAAAACCTGCCGCGAAACCGGCAAAACCCAAAGCCGCCAAACCTGCGGCCAAGGCCAAAACGACCAAACCGGCTACGTCTCGCAAACCGGCAACCGCTGCAAAACCGGCAGCCAAGCCAAAGGCGGCAAAACCGGCCCGCAAACCGGCGGCAAAACCAAAAGCGGCGAAACCCGCAACCAAACCCGCAGCAAGCAAACCGAAAACAAAACCGGCGCCACGCAAAGCGACTCCCAAACCGGCCACCCGTCGCAAAGCAAAACCCTCGGGGCGGCGCGGAATACGGCTGAAAAACCCCAACAGTGACAATCAGGAATAGGAGGCGGCTTATGCGTAAATCGGCACTAACAGCGTTCGGCCTGATCATGGCAATGACCCCGCTTGCGGCCCAATCCCCGATGGGGCCAGCCCCCGTTCCCGGCCCCTACCAGATCATCATTCGACCGCAAGCGATTGCCCCCGCCGTGCGTCCACAGCAGCAACGTTATAGCCAGCCAATTCCCTACTGGATGCAGGTTCAACCGCCGAGTGGCGCACAACAGCAGGTCACGCAAGCCCCCGCAACCACCCGCGCGGCCCCGCAGCCGTTCATATCCGGCTGGAACTGGTCGCAACCACCCCAAGGCGCAGGCGCACCACAAGGGTATCGCGCGGCTCCGACACCGGGGTATTTTCCGGGTTATGCCGGTGGGCAGAACACTCGGCAAAACGGCCAGCAAACCCGTCAGCAACGCCCTGCCCCAACGTATGGCCAACCCGCGCAGCCCTATCCGCGTCAAAACTATGGCTACGCGGGGCAACCTTGGGGGCCGCAGGGGTTCATGCCTTGGGGCAACACCAATCCTTACGGCTATGGCTACCAACCCGGCTATGCCCGACCACAACAACCGCAAAGACAATAGAGAACACGAATGACACTGTTTCAGGCACATATCCGGCACCATGCTGCCACCTCCGCGGTGGTCGCAGCCCTGTGCCTTGCGCCGATCACAACGCAGGCCAACCCGTGGAACCCCTATCCACAGCAAGCAGCACCAGCGCCCGCACCTGCCCCAAAACCGCAGTCAAAATACTATGAAGAAACGCCCGCGACGCCGCCAACCACACAAGCCGCACCCGCAGGCCCCAGCCGCTTTGCCCCGCCCGATCTGGACCGCCAGCTATCGATGCCACCGCAAAGCGCCCCTTATGTTGCGCCCTATGGATATCAGGGCGCCCCTCTCACCCCATATGCCAGCCCACCGGCATATAACGGCCCGCCACCTGTTGGATATGCACCCGCCTACCCGATGGGACCCCCGCCATACGGCGGCGGCTACGGCGGCTATCCCCCGCCACCACTCGGCAACAATTTCTGGGGTGGACCATCCGGTAACAATTATTCCCCGTTCGGGTTCTGGTGAGCAAATCAAGACGAAAGAAGACCACCAATAAAATGACGAACGGCGGCACAAGTTCCAATGCCACGTTCACAGAATAAACGGAACAATAACAAGGAGATAAAAAATGCGTAAAACAGTATTCAAAATCGCTCTTGCTGCCGGACTGGGCAGCCTGATGGCCGTAGGCGCCAGCGCTCAAAACTGGGGCCCCGCCCCCGGCCAAGGTGGCTATTACGGCCCACCCGCAGGTTACAACGGCCCGCCTCCCGGCTATTACAACAACAATAACGGCTGGGGTGGCAACAACTGGTCCCCTTGGGGTGGTGGCGGTAACAACTGGGCCCCTTGGGGCAACAACAACGGTTGGGGCGGCAACAACTGGTCACCTTGGGGTGGCAACAACGGTTATAACAACGGTTGGGGCAACAACTGGGGCCCGTTCAGCAGCAATAATAACGGGCGTGGCAACGGCAACGGCGCCTTCAACTTTGGCTTCAACGGCGACTTCAAAGGTGAAGGTCAGGGCGAAGGTCAGGGCCAAGGCGAAGGTCAGGGTTACGGCAACGGTTATGGCAATGGCTACGGCAACAATGGCTATGGCAACAACGTCTGGAACCCTGCCTGGGGTCCCTACCCCGGTCCGCAAGGCCCTTATGGTGCTCCGGCTCCGGCTGGCCAACCACCTGCAGCACCTGCAGAAGGTGGTGAAGCTGCCGAAATGCAGACACCCACAGCAGAGGCCGCCGAAGGCGCCAGCAACTAGGGTGATCCCTGTCTGAAAAACCGTCCGCCCCGCAAATAAGCGGGGCGGACGACAATATCGAATTTATATGCGGCAACCAAGGGGGGACGACATGTCAAAGCACAGCATCATCCGCACGGCTTTTACCGTGATTACCCTATTGGCAAGCGCCGTGGTGCTCTCGGCTCAAACCGTTCAGGCCCCAACCGCCAGCGCCCCGCAATCCTATTCCGCAACGGCCATACACGCCCTGCCCGACCAGCCCGAAACAACCGGCAAAATCGTTAAATCCGGCCAGAACCTGCGACTGGAGTTTGACCAAAACGGCAAGCCCGTTATCCAGATCCTGCGCCCCGCCGACGGCATCATGTATGTGCTGGACCCGACCACCAAAACCTATGTCGAAATCCGCGGCCCCGCCGTGCCTGCCACCGCGACCGAAGGCTATACCACCCCCTGCCCCGATCAGCCGCCGATGGCTCGATGCGAGCGCACCGGCAAAGATACCGTCAGCGGCATTTCCGTTGAACGCTGGGAACTGGCCAGCAAACCGAATGATCCGCCACTGGTGATCCTGTGGGATTCCACCCGCCGCCGCGCCCTGCGACAGGAATTCCCCGATGGCCGCGTGATGGCAATGGCATTCAAGGCGATGGAGGACGTGGACGGGCGCAAAACCGAACACTGGACCATTCAGGTCACAGCCCCCGATCAACCCGCCAACACCGGCAGTTGGTGGTTTGACCCCGAGTTGCGCGTTGTGGTGCGCGAAGACATGCCCGGCGGCGAAACCCGTCGTCTGGAAGATATTGAAACCGGCCCAGTTGATCCCGCCGCCTTTATGGTGCCGCAGGGGTGGACACGCCAAGATGCGCCCACGGGCAACTGATCAGGAAAGGCACGCCATGCTGACACTTTACGCCAACTTCAAGGGCGGCACCGGCAAAAGCACCGTTGTTTTCAACATGGCGGTCTGGCGACTGGAGCAGGGCCATGATGTCACCGTCTGCGATCTGGACCCGCAACGCACCGTTACCGATGTGGCAGCCATCCGCGCCGAGGACGGGACCGAACCCGCGCTAAAGGTGGTTCATAAACTGCCCACCCGCGCCAAAGCCAAGGGCGAGTGGCTGATTGACGTGGGCCTGTCCGACATGGACGCGTTAAAGGCCGCGATCAAAATCAGCGACCGGATTGTCATTCCGGTGACCCCCTCGCAGGCCGACATCTGGGCCACGCAGCAATTTCTGGACATCATCGCCAAGGCCCGACCCAAGGGCAAACTGCCCCCCGTTTTGGCCTTCATCAACCGTGCCGACCCGCACCCGCGTTCGCGCGAAAACGCCGAAACGATGGAAGTGCTGGAAATGCTGGAGGGGATCAAACCGCTGGACGCCAAAATGGTGCAACGGCTGGCCTTTCGGCGTTCGTTCTCCGAAGGGCTTGCGGTGTTTGAACTGGAACCAAACGGCAAGGCGGCCACTGAGCTGGACGCGCTGGCCGCGGCCATCCACAATGAATAAGGATAAGAAACGATGATCATGCCTTTCCTGCGACTTGTTGCCATCTACATCGTCGTCATTCTGGCCGCCGTGCTGTTTTTCAACCGCAACACAGTGATGCCGCTGCTGGG
>CAZIDQ010000149.1:2018-6804 GCA_964538015.1 uncultured Marinosulfonomonas sp. | reverse complement strand
TCCGCCATGTTCAACGCCAAGGCGCTGCCCATGGTTCCCAACCCGTAAACGCCGATTTGTGCCTTTGGCATGGTCTATCCCCCGCTATGCTGGGGCGAATATACGGTGTTAACGGGCGGTTTCCCAGCACCTCACGCGGAATTGTTTCGGGCGGCATCAAGTGCGGCGGGAAGGGTGGCCTCCAGCAGGTCCAGATCAGCGGGCGTGCCGGCAGAAATGCGGATGCAGCGGTCCTCGGGGGCCGTAAATGGCATGCGGATGAAGATATCGCGCGCGATCATTTCGGCCACGACGGCGCGGGCAAAATCGCCATCACGACCGCAATCAATGGTGACGAAATTGGTGGCCGAGGGCAGCGGCATCAACCCATTGGTGCGGGCAATATCGCTGATCCGGTCGCGCGCTGTGGCGACTTTGGCAAGGGTCTGTTGCAGGTACTCCTGATCCTGCAGGGCCGCCAGCGCACCGGCTTGTGAAATGCGGCTCATGCCGAAATGGTCGCGCACTTTGGCAAAGCTGCCGATCAGATCCTTGTGGCCAATCGCGGCACCAACACGGGCACCGGCCATGCCGTAGGCTTTGGAAAAGGTGCGCATGCGGATCACGCGGGGGTCGTCGCCGTTGATCGGCGGGGCGGTGCCCTCGGGGGCAAATTCGACATAGGCTTCGTCCAACACCATAAGGCAGCCGTCGGGCAGGCGGTCGATCATATCGCTGACCACTTTGGCGCTGTGCCAGCTGCCCATCGGGTTGTCGGGGTTGGCAAGGTAAACCAGTTTCGCACCTACCTCGGTTGCCTTGGCGATCAGGGCATCGGGGTCCTCAAGGTCGTCCTTGAACGGCACCTGTACCAATTCGCCGCCAAACCCGTTCACATGGTAGTTGAAGGTGGGATAGGCCCCAGCGGATGTGACCACCTTGTCGCCCTGCGTAACCGTCATGCGCACCAAGGAGCCAAGCAACCCGTCAATGCCAGCACCGATCACGATGTTGTCCATGGTGACGCCGTGGTGGGCGGCCAAGGCATCGCGTAAATCATGGCTGGCGCTGTCGCCATACATCCATGTTTGCGGCGTGGCGTCTTGCATCGCCTTGATCGCCTTGGGCGAGGGGCCAAAGACGTTTTCGTTCGCGCCAAGGCGGGCTGCAAAAGCACGGCCACGGGCGCGTTCCTGCACCTCGGGGCCAACGAACGGCGTGGTGGCAGGAAGCGAGGCGATCAGCGGGGTATATCTGGGTGTATTCATGGGCGAATAGAAACCGCAAAACGGGCGGGGCGGCAAGGGGGAAGGGTTGAAAAATCTGCCTTGCACCCCCAGATAAGAATTACTCGCAACTACAATAGGTAATTTTATGAGTGCTAAAATGACCCGCCGTGGCTTTCTTGCCACCACCGCCGCTGCAAGCGTAGTGCGCAGCGTGCCAACCCTTGCCACCCGCACGGGTGGACGCCGTATCCTGACGCTGGTTTATGATAAATCAATGGGCATGATGCGCGCGATTGAACGGGTTGTGCACTAACCCGCCATCACACACAGCAGTTCGAACATGATCGAGACGCCCAAAAACGCGGTGCCGCCCGAGGCATCGAAGGGCGGCGAAACCTCGACCATATCGGCGCCGATGATGTTCACGCCCTGCAATTCACGTACCACTTGAATGGCTTGATAGGAATTGGGCCCGCCCACTTCGGGGGTGCCGGTGCCCGGTGCAAAGGTGGGGTCAACAAAGTCGATGTCATAGCTGACGTAGGTGGGTTGAGTGCCGACAATCTCGCGCGCCTCGGCCATCACGTCGGCCACGCCACGGGCAAAGAATTCCTCGATCGTGATGATACGGATGCCGACGGATTTGGCGAAATCCTTGTCATCACGATCATAGGCGGTGCCGCGGATGCCGATCTGAACCACGCGTTTTGGGTCCAGCAGCCCTTCTTCCACCGCGCGGCGAAACGGGGTGCCATGGGTAAATTTCATACCCCCGAAATAGCTGTCGAACAGGTCGGTGTGGCTGTCAAAATGCACCATTCCCACAGGGCCATCCGCTGCAAGGCTGCGCAAAACCGGCAGGCTGGTCAGATGATCGCCACCTGCGGTCAGCGGGCGAATGCCAGCGGCTTTTAGCCCGTTATAAAAGCTGGTGATCCGTTTCATTGAGTCGAGGATATCCACCGGATTGGGCGGCACATCCCCCAGATCGGCGCAATTCATTGCCTCGAACGGGCGCAGGCCGGAAACGGGGTGTTCGGCGCGGATCATGGTTGACGCATCACGCAACTGGCGCGGGCCATGGCGTGGCCCGGGGCGGTTGGTGGTGCCGCTGTCCCATGGCACACCGACCAGACCGATATTGACGTCGTTGTAACGGGCGTGGTCCGGCTCGATATGGGGCAGGCGCATGAAGGTCGGCACACCGGCAAAACGCGGCAGCTCGAAGCCGGATACGGGGTGAAAGAAAGTGTCTGTCATTGTGCGGTCCTGTCGGTTGGTTTAAATGACGTTAAGCCTGCTGCGCAGTTTGTGGCAAGGGTAAATGGTATCGCGTCACGATTTTCGCGGTTGGGCAGGAAAGGCCGCTATGCTGGGAAAGATCATTGTTGTTCTTGCGTTGGGGCTTGGGGCAGGGGTTGGCTATATCGGCTGGCGCTACCCGTCGGTTATTCGCGATATCGTCAGCGGACCTGCCAATACCGTGGCAGTGCAGGGGGTCGGCGCGGATATGGTGCTGCCCGATACGGCGGCCTTTCGGCAGGATACGGCGGAATGGGCCGGTGATACGATGGGGCAGACCACGGATACACTGGGGCGTTACGGCTGCACGGTCTCCAGCGTGGCCAATGCCATCAGCAATGTGACGGGCGCGCCGATTTCACCCAAACAGTTGAATGAAAAACTGGGGCAGGTGGGCGGTTATACCAGTCGCGGCTGGCTGATCTGGGGCAAGGTGACTGATGCCACAGATGGCGCCGTTCGGGTCACGGTGCATGATGAACCCACCCACGAGGGGATTGCGGCCTGTATGGCCGATGGTGGCTATCCGGTTGTGAAAATCAAACTGGGCGGGGTGATCCCGCATTGGGTGCTGCTGGTTGGGCGCAAGGATGGCGAATATATTATGCGCGATCCGCTGATTGGAGCGCCTGATGATCCGGCAATTCCGGTATCTGTGCGCGGTGACAAAATCTATTCGCTGCGATGCCTGTCAAAGGTGTGACACCACCTGAATATGCCAAAACAATGCGGTCATTTCTGTGATTGGCAAAAGGCAGGTTATTCCTTACCTATGCAAACGCGCCTGTTCCGGTTAGAATAATCCAATTATCCGCTGACTATTCATAGGAGGCGCGCAATGATTTTTAGGCTCGCTATTACGTTTGTTTTTCTACTTTTTGCAGGTGATCGGGCGCAGGCCAAATCATTGGCACTGATTATCGGCAATGACAGCTATCAAAATGTCGAGCCCTTGAAAAAGGCCCGCTCGGACGCGCGCGGCTATAGTGAATTTTTGTCGGCGCGCGGCTTTGACGTGACGATGGAACAGGATTTGGGTGGGCGCGACATGCTTGTGGTATTGTCCGGATTTCTGGACAAAATTTCTACAGGCGACACGGTGATGTTCATCTATTCCGGCCATGGCTGGAGCGACGGGCGGCAGAATTATCTGGTACCGGTGGACATTCGCAGCGGTGGGTCCGAAACCCTGATTGCCGCCGAAAGCTTTGCCCTGCGCAACGGGGTGAACGGGATTATCGACAAAATATCCCAACGCAACCCGTCGCTGACGGTGGCGGTGGTGGATGCCTGTCGCAATAACCCGTTTTCCAAACCGGCAAGCGGCACCCGCGCCATCGGGTTGGAACGCGGGCTGGTGCAGGTCGAGGCCCCGGTGGGCACTTTCATCGCCTTTTCCGCAGGCGAAGGTCAAACCGCGCTGGATCGCCTGTCCGATGATGACCCGGCCCCCTATTCGGTGTTCACCCGTTTTTTCCTAAAGGAGTTGGCCAAACCGCAGGATTTGCAATCAGCCTTCAAGGCAACGCAGCTGGCGGTGAACCAGTCGGCCCAGCGGATCGGCCACCCCCAGCGACCCGCCTATTATGACGAGGTGATCGGCTCGGCTTGCCTGACCGGCAATTGCACACCGGGGCTGGTTGACCCTGAAAAACTGCCGGGTGCCACGCCAAAACCGGTGGTCAGCGTGGATCAGGTGTTGATCGCGCAGGTCGAATGGCAGGATTTCAAGGAAACCACTTCGGTTGAGGCTCTGATGCAATTTGCCGAGCGCCACGCAGGCACGCCCTATGCGGCGCTGGCAAGCGATAAGGCGCGGGTGCTGATAAAGGCGGAATTGGCTGAACGCAGCCCTGAGCCAGCGCCCGCCCCGATTCCGGAAAAATCGCTGGTTGATCCGGCTTTTACGCAACCAAAGTGGTGCCGGTCGGCGGGCACCTCGACCGAGCGAAAAATCTGCAACAGTCAAACCCTGTCAACGCTGGATATCAGGATGAGCCGGTTATATTTCGCCCGCCTGAAACGGCAAAACGATGCTGGACGCAGATCGCTGAAACTGCGACAAAAACAATGGATATCCAGTCGAGACGCCTGCCGGGCCGATTATAAATGCCTGAAGCGTAGTTACGAAAATCGCATTCGCCAGTTGCGCCTTTGAGCTGAAAAAGTATTGGCAAAAGTCAACGCCCTGCCTTGCAGTTGCAAAACAGGGCGTCTTCCAAATGGGCGGTCATCGGCGTCCCCGCCTGTACCGCCCCTGCAAATTGGCGCATCTT
>CAZIDQ010000149.1:0-1918 GCA_964538015.1 uncultured Marinosulfonomonas sp. | reverse complement strand
AATGGGCGGTCATCGGCGTCCCCGCCTGTACCGCCCCTGCAAATTGGCGCATCTTAGTTTCCAAATGGTTATGGGCTCCGCCCGTTTTCGCCTAAAACGCTCCCCCGGAGCGTTTTCAAGACGGCTCAAACTCCGCGCCGCAGGCAAGAAAACTTTTATGCGCTCCGCGCGGGGGATATTTGGGCCATTTGGAATTAGGCCATATCGTCCAGACGCTGCATCGCGGCTTTTAGTTTGGTGGCCTCTTCTTCTTTCTGGCCCAGCAACTCGCGGCTTTCGACAACCACCTCTTCCGGGGCGCTGGCGACGAATTTAGGGTTGTTCAACCGGCCCTTCAGCCCGCCCATATCCTTTTCAAGTTTGCCAAGCGTTTTTTGCAGGCGGGCCTTTTCGGCGGATATATCAATGATGTCGGCCAGAGGAAGCGCAAAGACACCGCCATCAACGGTGACGGTCACGGCCCCTTTTGGCAGATCGGCGGCCTCAGTGAGGCTCTCGATGCGGGCCATGCGCATTATCAGCGCTTCGTTATTGGCCCATGCGGTGCGGCCTGCATCGTCAAGTTGCTGCAACAGCATCGGGATTTTGGCACCGGCCGGCACATTCATTTCAACGCGGATGGAACGGATGGAATCGATCAGCGAGATGACCCAGTTGATTTCCCGATCTGCTGTCGTGTCAACCAGATCGCGGGTCGAGAGTTCGGGCCAGTCCTGATGGATCAGCATGTTGTCACGCGCAGCAATGGTGCCCCATAGTTCTTCGGTGATGAACGGCATGATCGGGTGCAGCAGGGTCAGGCTTTGATCAATTACCCATGCCATTGTGGCGCGGGTTTCGGTGATGGCGGCCTGATCATCGGAAAAGAAAACCGGTTTGGTGAATTCCAGATAGCGGTCACACAGGATGCCGCGCACGAATATATAGGCGGCATTGGCCGCATCGTTAAAGCGGTAGGCATCCAGGGACGTATTGAAAGCATCAAAGGCTTTGGCGGCCTCGCCGACGATCCATTTGTTTATTGAAAGTGTGACGGCGGCCGGATCAAAGGCGGGGTCGGGAACACATTCATTGTGCTGCGCGTAGGATGCGGCGTTCCACAGTTTGGTGCCGAAATTGCGATAGCCTTTGACGCGTTCGGTTGACAGTTTCAGGGTGCCGCCGATAGAGGCCATCGAGGCCATGGTGAAACGAACAGCATCAGCGCCGAATTCGTCGATCATATCCAGCGGGTCAATCACGTTGCCCAATGTTTTGGACATTTTCACACCCTTTTCATCGCGCACCAGCTGGTGCAGATAAACGGTGTCAAACGGCACTTCGCCAACCACTTCAAGCTGCATCATCATCATGCGGGCGACCCAGAAGAACAGGATGTCTTGGCCGGTGATCAGGGTGGAGGTGGGGAAGAAGCGATCCATCATTTTGGTGTCATCGGGCCAGCCCAAGGTGCCGATGGGCCAGAGGCCGGAGGAGAACCATGTGTCTAGGACGTCGGGGTCGCGAAAAATGGGAATTGCGCTCGGCTCTTTAACAAAATCTGTTTTCTCCATCGCTTCGATGGTGAACTTTTCTTCATATTCAGCCCTTGCATCATCACCGGTCTCGAAGACTTGAACAGGATGCCCGTAATATTCCGTTGCTTTTTTGATTGCCTCATCTTTTGATGATGCGCAAAATGGCTCCATATTTGCAGGATCATAAAATAGTGGGTGCTTTGGCAGGTGTGGGTGAGCTTGTTGAATAGCTAGAGAGCGTTCAACAGGAACTATTTTAGGCCCATACCAAACCGGTATCTGATGCCCCCACCAAAGCTGGCGCGAGATGCACCAAGGCTCGATGTTGTTCATCCAGTGGAAGTAAACCTTCTCGCCGCTTTCGGGCATGATTTTCACGCGCCCGTCGGTGACCGCATCAC
>CAZIDQ010000148.1:0-6804 GCA_964538015.1 uncultured Marinosulfonomonas sp. | reverse complement strand
GGCATCGCGCTGGGGTCCTGGTGGGCCTATTACGAATTGGGTTGGGGTGGTTTCTGGTTCTGGGATCCGGTTGAAAACGCCTCGTTCATGCCTTGGCTGATTGCAACAGCGCTGCTGCACTCGGCCATCGTGGTGGAAAAACGCGAATCGCTCAAAAGCTGGACAATCCTATTGTCGATCCTTGCTTTCGGGTTCTCGCTTATCGGCACCTTCATCGTGCGGTCCGGTGTGCTGACCTCGGTGCATGCCTTTGCCTCGGATCCGGCGCGCGGGGTTTATGTGCTGTTTATTCTGGCGTTCTTTACCGGTGGCGCGTTGATCCTATATGCCATCCGCGCACAGGCGATGGAGGCCAAGGGCGTATTCTCGATGGCCAGTCGCGAAACCGCGCTGGTGATCAACAATATCCTGCTGGCTGTGGCCGCTTTTGTGGTGTTCATCGGCACGATCTGGCCCTTGGTGGCGGAACTGGCGTTCGGGCGTAAACTGTCCGTCGGGGCGCCGTTCTTTAACATGGCCTTTACCCCGTTCATGGTGGTGCTGGCGGTGGTTCTGCCTGTGGGCGCAATTTTGGCATGGAAACGGGCGCGACTGAAACGCGCCATGAAAACCATGTCGGGCGTGTTTGCACTGGCATTGGCCGCAGGGCTGCTGACCTGGGCAATGCAAAGCGGCCGTTCGGCGCTTGGCCCTGTCGGGATCGCTCTGGGTGTCTGGCTGGTGTTCGGATCGGCGTTTGATTTGTGGATGCGCACGGGGCGCAACGGCTTTGGTGCGCGCCTAAAACGCATGTTCCGTTTGCCGCGTGCTGATTGGGGCAAGGCAATGGCGCATGGCGGTCTTGGCATTGCCATTCTTGGCATCGCCTGTCTGACTGCATGGTCCGAAGAGGACATCCGCGTTGGCCACCTGAACGAACCCTTCACCGTGGGAGATTATGAAATCAATCTGGTCGAGGTGCATCGCGAACAGGGGCCAAACTATATCAGCACCATTGGTGAAATGACCGTCAAACGCGACGAAAAACTGGTCACTACCCTGTTCCCCGAAAAACGTGTTTACCCGGTGCAGGGCATGCCCACCACCGAAGCGGCGATTTACAACGGGTTCTTGCGCGATATCTATCTGGTGATCGGGGATCCGCAGGATGGAGGCGGCTGGGCCGTGCGCACCTATATCAAACCCTTTGCCAGCTGGATCTGGTTTGGCTGTGGCCTGATGGCGCTTGGCGGTATCTTTAGTCTGACCGACCGGCGTTACCGCGTCGCTGCAGGCGCGCGCAAAGCACGTCAAACAGCAGCCATGGCACCGGCGGAGTAATGATATGAGATACCTGATCCTGATCCTTGCGTTGTTGGCCAGCCCTGCCTTTGCGGTGCAACCTGACGAGGTGCTGGATGATCCCGTGCTCGAGGCCCGTGCCCGCGAGCTGGGGCAGGAATTGCGCTGTGTGGTGTGTCAGGGCGAAAATATCGACGAATCAAACGCCGGTATCGCGCGGGATTTGCGTATTCTGGTGCGCGAACGTCTGAAAGAGGGCGAAAGCAATCAGGAAATTCTGGATTTTGTTGTCTCGCGTTATGGCGAATATGTGTTGATGCGCCCGACATGGGGCGGGGCGAATATCATCCTGTATATCGCCGGCCCCGTGCTGCTGCTGCTTGGGCTTATCACTGGGTTCTTCTATCTGCGCGGTCGCGCCACGGCGCAAACCAGCGCCGGTGTCGCGCTTTCGAAAGAAGAAGAAGACCGGCTTGCCGAAATTCTGAACGAATAACGCACCGTCCCCCCTTTCATTTGCGCCGCAAAGCGCTATCCCTAAAGGCGACGCCATAGGGAGACGCGAAAGATGAATTACACCACCATCAAACTGGCCATCCGCGATGATGTTGCCATCCTGACCCTGAACCGCCCTGATGTGATGAACGCGCTGAACACCCAGATGCGCGCCGAAATCGCCCATGCAGTACTTGCGGCAGGCACCACCGCCCGTGTGCTGGTGATCACCGGTTCGGGGCGCGCATTTTGCTCGGGTCAGGATCTGGGGGATCGCGCCAATGCCGCCGACATTGATCTGGAACGCACCCTGCGTGACGAATATCTGCCGATGCTAAAGGCGATCTTTGATTGCCCGATTCCCACCATCGCCGCTGTGAACGGCGCGGCTGCGGGGGCAGGGGCCAACCTTGCGCTGGCGACGGATGTGGTGATTGCATCAGAATCCGCGATGTTCCTGCAGGCCTTTACCCGTATCGGCCTGATCCCTGACGCAGGCGGCACCTATTGGCTGCCCCGCCAGATCGGCGCGGCCCGTGCCATGGGCGCTGCTCTGTTTGCCGAACCGATCAAAGCCCGTCAGGCCGCCGATTGGGGCATGATCTGGGAGGCCATACCAGAGGATGAATTTGCCGAACACTGGTGGTCGCGCGCAACCAAACTGGCCCAAGGTCCAACCGCCGCTTATCGCCATGTGAAACAGGCCATTCGTGGGTCGTATGATAACTCGCTCGACGAGCAACTGGCGCTTGAGGCCCGCTTGCAAGGCGAATGCGGCAAAACACGGGATTTCAAAGAAGGCGTGCTGGCATTTCTGGAAAAACGTCCGGCAAATTACGAAGGTCGTTAGGGCGCCCCCCACAACGGATAGAAAAAAGGCCACCCGAAACAGGTGGCCTTTTTTGTTGATGTTCTTGCGGATGTTAGCGGTTTTCGACATCCACATAATCGCGCAAGCTTTCGCCGTGGTACAGCTGACGCGGACGACCGATTTTCAGGTTTGGATCGTCCAGCATTTCCTTCCACTGGGCAATCCAGCCTACCGTGCGCGACAGCGCAAAGATCGGCGTGAACATTGAAGTGGGGAAGCCCATCGCCTCAAGGATGATGCCCGAATAGAAATCCACATTCGGGAACAGCTTTTTCTCTTTGAAATACGGATCTTCCAGCGCTTGCTTCTCAAGCTCTTTGGCGACCTGAAGTTTCGGGTTGTTCTCGATCCCCATCAGTTCCAGCACCTCGTCGGCGCTTTCTTTCAGCACCACGGCGCGGGGGTCAAAGTTTTTGTAGACGCGGTGACCAAAGCCCATCAAGCGGAATGAATCGTTCTTGTCTTTGGCGCGGTCGATGAATTCGGGGATGCGGTCAACCGTACCGATTTCTTCCAGCATTTCCAGACAGGCCTGATTGGCGCCACCATGTGCAGGCCCCCACAGACAGGCGATACCGGCGGCGATACAGGCGAACGGGTTGGCACCCGAAGATCCTGCCAGACGCACAGTCGAGGTCGAGGCGTTCTGTTCGTGATCGGCGTGCAGGGTGAAGATGCGGTCCATGGCGCGGGCCAGAATCGGGTCGACTTCGTAATCCTCGGCCGGAATGGCAAAACACATGCGCAAGAAGTTGGAGGCATAATCCAGATCATTGCGCGGATACACAAAGGGCTGGCCCTTGGAATACTGGAATGCCATCGCCGCAATCGTCGGCATCTTGGCGATCATCCGGATCGAGGCAACCTCGCGCTGGTGCGGATCATTGATATCCAGCGAGTCATGATAGAACGCCGACATTGCGCCAATCACACCGGTCATAATTGCCATCGGGTGGGCATCGCGACGGAATCCGCGAAAGAAATGCAGCATCTGTTCGTGCACCATTGTGTGGTGCGTCACGCGATCCTCGAAATCTTCCAGATCGTGGCCCGAAGGCAGTTCGCCGTACAACAGCAAATAGCACACTTCCAGATAATGCGATTTTTCGGCCAGTTGGTCGATCGGGTAACCACGGTGCAGCAGGATGCCTTTTTCGCCGTCGATATAGGTGATCGAGGAATCGCAAGACGCGGTCGAGGTAAAGCCCGGATCATAGGTAAATACGCCGCCCTGTCCGTACAGTTTGCGGATGTCGACCACATCCGGCCCTTCGGTGGGGGACAGCATCGGCAGTTCCAGTGTTTTTCCATCAAAGGTCAGGGTGGCTGTCTTATTTGATCCGGTCATATCTATTCCTATTCGTTGTCCTGCCTGCGCGGATCGCAGCGGAATTGCGGTAAATCAGCGGCCCGGGCCGAATGCCCTAGCCGGTTGCATCGGTCAGGCGCGCGATAGTTTCCTCGCGCCCCAGAACCAGCATCATGTCAAAAACACTTGGCGTAGCGGTGCGTCCAGCCAGTGCAGCCCGTAAAGGTCCGGCGATCTTGCCAAACTTGGCATCATTTGCCTCGGCAACCTTTGTTGCCACCTCTTCAAGGGCGTCTCGGGTCCAGCTAACATCTTGCAGCTTTGGCGTCAATTGTTTCAGTATACCACGGGATACATCGTCCAGCAATTTTGCGGCCTTCTCGTCCGGTTCAATCGGGCGGGATACCAGTGCAAATGCCGCTTTTTCAAGCAGTTGCGGGAAATTCTTGGCCCGTTCTTTCAGGCAATACATTGCGCGTGACATAACGTCATTTTGTTTGTCACTTAGCGGTGGCTGATCCGTGGCCGCCAAAAACGTCGCCAACTCGCGCATCAGATCGTCATCCTCCATCGCTGCGATATGCTGACCTGACAGATTATCCAGCTTTTTGAAATCAAACCGCGAGGGTGATTTGCCGATTCCCGACAGATCGAACCACTCGATCGCTTGCCCGGTGGTGAAGAATTCATCATCCCCGTGGCTCCAGCCCAATCGCGCCAGATAGTTGCGCATCGCACCCGCCGGATATCCCATCGCCTGATATTCCTCGACCCCCAGCGCGCCGTGGCGTTTGGACAGTTTCTTGCCGTCCGGCCCGTGGATCAGCGGGATATGCGCCCAGACCGGAATATCCCAGCCCATCGCCTGATAGACCAGCGTCTGGCGTGCAGCATTGTTCAGGTGGTCATCGCCCCTGATTACATGGGTCACGCCCATATCATGATCATCCACAACCACCGCCAGCATATAGGTGGGGGTACCATCGGAACGTAAACAAATCATGTCGTCCAGCTGATCATTGCGGAATGTCACATCCCCCTGCACCTGATCACGGATCACGGTTTTGCCATCACGCGGCGCCTTCATGCGGATCACATAGGGTGCATCGGGGTGGTCGGCCGGATCAGCATCGCGCCAGGGGCTGCGAAACAGGGTGGATTTGCCCTCGGCCTTGGCGGCTTCGCGAAAGGCGGCGATTTCGTCCTGTGTCGAGAAACATTTATAGGCATGGCCGCTGTCCAGCATTTGCCGCGCCACTTCGGCGTGGCGTGCCACGCATTCAAACTGGCTGACCACGTCGCCATCATGGTCCAGCCCCAGCCACTCCATCCCGCGCAAAATGGCGGCTGTGGCGGCGTCGGTGGAACGGGCGCGGTCTGTGTCCTCGATCCGCAGGCGGAATTGACCACCGTGGTGGCGGGCAAACAGCCAGTTGAACAGGGCCGTGCGCGCCCCGCCGATATGAAGATACCCTGTCGGGGACGGGGCAAAACGGGTGACAACCGGTTGATCGGACATATGCGTTAACCTTTTGGAAACTATAAGGGGGATAGCGTTAAGGATGTATTAATCCTGTGCGGAGGCAAGGACAAGGGTGTCAGACCTGTTACGGTTGTTCAACCCGCTGGAAATTCTGGCGCGGCAGCGGGGGCATTTGTTCCCTTGGGTGCCGGTGTGCCTGGCGTTTGGCATCGGCATCTACTTTGCCTTGCCGGTGGAACCGGCTGGCGGGGCATATGCGGCGCTTGGCCTGTCGGTGCTTGTATTGTTAGCAGCGGCCCGCTGGTTGGGCGAGGGGGGACGGCCAGTGTTCCTTGCCCTTTCACTGGTGCTTGCCGGTGTGATGGTCGCGGGGCTGCGGGCGCATATGGTCAAATACCCTGTGCTGAATTTTCGTTATTACGGGCCGGTGCAGGGGCGGATTGTAAAAATAGATCGTTCAATGTCGGACAAGCTGCGCCTGACGCTGGATAATGTGGTGCTGGAGCGCATGGACCCCGCCCGCACCCCCGCCAATGTGCGCGTTGCCCTGCATGGCAAAGGCGATTTCATCGCTTATGAACCGGGCCAGACGGTGATCCTGACCGCCCATCTGTCGCCCCCCAACGGGCCAGTGGAACCCGGTGGGTTTGATTTCCAACGCAAAGCTTGGTTCGACGGATTGGGCGCGGTCGGCTATACCCGCACGCCGGTGTTGTTGCTGGAAAGGGCCGAGGTGGGCAAGGCGGGCCTGTTCATCCACCGGCTGCGGATGCGTATTTCTGCCGGTATCCAGTCCATGCTGGGCGGCGATGTCGGCGCCTTTGCTGCTGCCATCATGACCGGTGATCGGTCGGGGATGCGGCGGCAGGTGCTGGACCAGTTGCGCGCCTCGAACCTTGCACACCTGTTGGCGATTTCCGGCCTGCATATGGGCCTGCTGACCGCCTTTGTGTTCGGGGCGCTGCGCTACGGGCTTGCCCTGATCCCCGTCATCAACCTGCGCTGGCCGATCAAGAAAATCGCCGCCGGCCTGTCGCTGCTGGCCGCCGCGGCCTATCTGCTGCTATCCGGTGGCAACATCGCCACCGAACGCGCCTTTATCATGGTGGCTGTGATGCTTGTGGCGGTGATGCTGGGCCGCCGCGCATTAACCCTGCGGGCTGTGGCGCTGGCCGCCGTGATCGTGCTGATCCGCCGTCCCGAGGCGTTAACCGGCCCCGGTTTCCAGATGTCCTTTGCCGCCACCACCGCATTGGTCGCGGTGTTCGGGATGCTGCGGCACTGGGATGGCTCCTCGGTGCCAGCACCACTGCGCCCTGTGCTGACGGTGATGCTGTCGTCCTTTGTGGCGGGCATGGCCACCGC
>CAZIDQ010000147.1:0-6876 GCA_964538015.1 uncultured Marinosulfonomonas sp. | reverse complement strand
TGGAAACGGATGTTATCACTACCGTTGCCATCGGCATTTTTGGCGCGCTGATCGGGGGCATTGCCCTGCGGGTGTTGCTGACGCTGACCAGTATTGCGTTTGGCTTTGTCGGGGCGATTCTGGGGGCGGTGTTGTTGATCTGGGCTTACCGGACGTATTTCCAGAAATAGGCTCTAATCTGCAGCTTTTTACGGCTTGAACGGCTCCATCCCACGACGGGCCAGTTCGTCCGCGCGTTCGTTTTCCGGATGGCCCGCGTGGCCTTTGACCCATTCCCATGTCACGTCATGGCGCGCTTGCGCATCATCGATACGCTGCCAAAGTTCGACGTTTTTCACTGGCTTTTTGTTCGAGGTGCGCCAGCCGTTGCGTTTCCAGCCGTGCATCCACGATGTCACCCCGTTTTTCACATAGGCGCTGTCGGTGATAACTGTCAGTTTTGAGGGGCGTTCCAGCGTTTCCAGCACGTGAATGGCCGCCAGCAATTCCATGCGGTTGTTGGTGGTGTCGGCCTCGCCACCGCACAACTCGCGTTCTTTCAGCACTTTGTCACCATCGCGGGCGATCAGCAGCGCGCCCCAGCCACCGGGGCCGGGATTACCAGAGCAAGCTCCGTCGGTATAAGCGTATAGGTCAGGCATGGGCGGTTATTACAATCCAGTCAGAGCGGCTACCGTCAAGGCCGGTGCCGTTGCCAAAGGTGGCGTTAAGGGTGTGGAAACCGGCGTTTGTCAGCAGGGTTTCCAGTTCAGTTTGGCTGTAGTAGGCATAGAAACGGTCCAGCCGGTCGCGGTTTTCGCCGGTGCCCAGTTTCATTCCGATATGAAATACGCCATCCGGTTTCAGCGCCCTGTGCAGGGCTGCCAGATGGTCGGGCATTCTGGATTTGGGCGCGTGCAGCAGGCAGAAGTTGGCCCAGATGCCGTCGTATTCTGCCTGCGCCGTGATGTCGTCAAACGTGGCGTGGCGCACGGGGATGTCGTATTTTTCCGCTGCCACCTTTACCATTGCGGTCGAAGCATCGGTGGCATCCACCGTGAACCCCGCCTTTTGCAAAAAAGCAGCTGTCTTGCCGGGACCACAGCCCAGATCCAGCACATGCGCGCCTTTGGGCAGCATTTCAACGAACCGGTCCAGCGATGGATTGCGCCATTCGCTTTCTTCCAGATCGACATAATCGGCAAATTTCGCGTCATAAACAGCGATGGTGGTTGTGTCGCTACTCATGCTTTTTCAAATGCCAGTTTCAGGCCGAGTCCGGCAAAGGTGGCGGCAAATCCGCGTCGCATCCATTTCAAAACGCGGGGACTGGACAAAACACGGTCGCGGGCTGTGGCGGCGAACAGGCCATATAGCACGAATACGACAAAGGTCATCACCATGAACACAACGCCCAAGCCGAGCATTTCGAATGCCGCGTTTTCGGGGTTGCCGGACAAGAATTGCGGCAGGAAGGCAAGGAAGAAAAGCGACAGTTTGGGGTTTAGCACGTTGATCAGCATTCCGCGCAGGGCGATCTTTCCAAGGGCGCGGGATTTTACCTTTTGATTGATGCTCATCGTCCCCGCCTCGCGCAGGGTTTGCCATGCCATGTAAAGCAGAAAGGCGACGCCTGCGAATTTCACCAGTTGGAAGGCAACGGCAGATGTGTGCAGTAGCGCGGCAAGCCCGAGGATTGCGGCAAACATCGCCGGAACAATCCCGAAGGTGCAGCCAAACGCAGCCGCGATGGCCGCCCGACTGCCAAGGCCAATACCCGTGGCAAGCGTATAGATCACGCCGGTTCCGGGAATCAGGACCACGGCCAGCGCGGTCAGCAGAAATTCGATCGAGATCATTTCGTGTCTCCTTCCCGCAGGATGCGCGGCACTTTGAATTCAACGTGTTCCTTGGCGGTTTCCACCAGTTCGACGGTCACGTCATAGCGGGTGCGAAAGGCATCGATTACCTCGTCCACCAGCACTTCGGGGGCCGAGGCACCGGCGGCAAGGCCCAGCGATGTGATCCCGTCCAATGCGCGCCAGTCGATGTCTTTGGCCCGTTGCACCAGTTGCGAATATTCGCACCCTGCTGCCGCGCCCACCTCGACCAGACGGCGGGTGTTGGAGGAATTCGGCGCGCCGATCACAAGGATGGCGTCGGATTTGGTGGCGATTTCCTTGACCGCCTCTTGGCGGTTGGTGGTGGCGTAACAGATGTCTTCTTTGTGCGGACCGATGATGGCGGGGAAGCGGGTGTTCAGGGCCGTGACGATTTCGGCGGTGTCGTCGATGGAAAGGGTGGTCTGGGTGATATAGGCCAGCTTGTTCGGGTCGCGCACGTTCAGTTTGGCAACATCCTCGGCGGTTTCGACCAGCAGTACCTCGCCCGCCGGCAGCTGGCCCATCGTGCCAACAGTTTCGGGGTGACCGTCATGGCCGATCATCACCATTTGCAAGCCGTTTTCATTATGCCGCTCAGCCTCGATATGCACCTTGCTAACCAGCGGGCAGGTGGCATCGACATAGGTCATATTGCGGACCCGCGCTGCGTTAGGCACTGATTTTGGCACGCCGTGGGCGGAAAAGATCACTGGGCGGTCATCTGGGCATTCATCCAGTTCCTCGACAAACACCGCCCCCTTTTCGCGCAACCCGTCCACCACGAATTTGTTATGCACGATTTCGTGGCGCACATAAACGGGCGCGCCCCATTTATCGATTGCCTGCTCAACAATCTTGATGGCGCGCACAACACCGGCGCAAAAACCGCGCGGGGCGGCAAGGTAAAGGGTAAGCGGTGGTTTTGTCATATCGGCCCTGTCCAGTTGCATTAGAATTAGGCCGTGCAAAGGGCAACGTCCAGCCCCGCCAAAGAAAAAGCCGGAGCGTTTGCCCCGGCCTTTAATCTTTAATCGACAGCTTCGTCAGCCGCGACAGGTGCTGGGATCGGTTCCCGTGGGGGGCGGCCAATCACGTCGCGCAACTCGTCAAGCTCGATGAAATTATCGACTTGGCGGCGCAGTTCGTCCGCGATCATTGGCGGTTGCGACCGGATGGTCGAAACCACCGAAACACGCACGCCCTGACGTTGCAGGCTTTCCACCAACGGACGGAAATCACCATCACCCGAGAAGATCACCATGTGATCGACATGCGGGGCCAGTTCCATCGCGTTGACAGCCAGTTCGATATCCATATTGCCTTTGACCTTACGGCGGCCCATGGAATCAGTGTATTCCTTGGCCGGTTTGGTCACCATGGTGAAGCCGTTATAATGCAGCCAGTCGACCAAGGGGCGAATCGGTGAGTAATCGTCGTTTTCAAGCAGTGCGGTGTAATAGAACGCCCGCAACATTTTACCTCGACGCATGAATTCCTGCCGAAGCAGTTTATAGTCGATGTCGAACCCCAGCGCCTTTGCCGCTGCATATAAGTTCGAGCCATCGATGAACAGCGCCAGCCGTTCGTCTCTGTAGAACATAAATTTTTCCTTCCGGTAGTCGGTTTCGACTTCGTTTCCGTGAGTGAGTGTGGTTACTGTTAAAAATATGCGAAACCGCACTCATCTTTAAGGATTGTTGCAAATGTTGCAACCCTTTGGGCAGGAAAACGGACCAATATCGGCGATAATCGGCCTTGGGGCGAATCTGCCATCGGCATTTGGCCCCCCAAAGCAGACGCTGCGCCATGCGCTAGCGTTGTTAAGGGGTGTTGATATTGAAATTCAAACTGTTAGCCAGCTTTATGAAACCCCTTGTTTTCCTGTAGATGCAGGCCCCGACTATGTAAATGCGGTGGCAATATTGGCCACGGGGCTGTCTGCTGCGGACCTTTTGTCGCGCCTGCATCAGGTCGAAGCGGAAATGGGGCGTGTTCGGGCAACGCGTTGGGGGCAAAGGACACTGGACCTTGACTTGTTGGCATATGGCGAGGTGATTCGCCCTGATTTGGCAATGTTCCAACACTGGATGGAATTACCTGCAGACGATCAAACCAGAGCCGCCCCCGAGCAGCTGATCCTGCCCCATCCACGCATTCAGGACCGTGCCTTTGTGTTGGTGCCATTGGCGGAAATTGCACCGGATTGGCGGCATCCGGTATTGGGGCGTACGGCCAGCCAGATGTGCGGTGATCTGGACCCTGCGGATGTTGCGCAGGTAAAACCGTTATAAAGATACCGATTCAGTGCTTGTCATCGCGTTATAAAGCCCCTAAATAGCAACATTCTAATATCCAGAGAACTTCAGGAGTCGCCCTATGGCCCGCGTTACGGTTGAAGATTGCGTTGATAAGGTACCAAATCGGTTTGATCTGGTCATGCTTGCTGCCCATCGTGCACGCGAAATTGCGGCAGGTGGCGAACTGACCGTGGACCGTGACAACGACAAAAACCCTGTTGTCGCCCTGCGCGAAATCGCTGACGAAACACAGTCGGTCGAAGATCTGCGCGAACGGATGATCGAAAGTCAGCAAACCCAGATCGAAGTGGACGAGCCGGAAGAAGATGCAATGGCACTGTTGATGGGCGCCGAAGCAGATACGCCGGCAGAAGACGACATGTCGGAAGAAAAGTTGCTGCGGGCATTGATGGAAGCACAGGGGCGGCCTTAACCCCCCTGCAATAAGGCGCGGACCGGATGCCGGACAAGATCACAGTCGAAGATCTGATCGCGCTTGTTCGCAGCTATAACCCTAAGACAAACGAAGCGCTGATCCGTCAGGCATTTGCCTATGGAACCGCGATGCATGATGGGCAGTTTCGCCATTCCGGCGAGCCGTATTTCACCCATCCGGTGGCCGTGGCCGCGATTCTGACCCAACAGCGGCTGGATGACGCAACAATCATCACCGCCCTGTTGCATGACACCATCGAAGACACCAAATCCACCTATACCGAGGTGACGGAAAAGTTTGGCAAAGAGATTGCCGAACTGGTCGACGGTGTGACCAAGCTGACCAATCTACAGCTGTCCTCGACCCAGACCAAACAGGCGGAAAATTTTCGCAAGCTGTTTATGGCGATGTCCAAGGATTTGCGCGTCATTCTGGTGAAGCTGGCCGACCGTTTGCACAACATGCGCACGATCAAATCCATGCGCCCCGACAAACAGGTGCAAAAAGCCCGCGAGACGATGGACATCTTTGCGCCGCTGGCCGGTCGCATGGGGATGCAGTGGATGCGCGAAGAGCTGGAGGATCTGGCCTTTTCGGTGTTGAATTCCGAGGCCCGAAATTCGATCATGCGCCGGTTTATCACGCTGCAAAAAGAAAGCGGCGATGTGATCAAAAAGATCACCGACGATATCCGCATCGAGCTGGACAAAGTCGGGATCAAGGCTGAGGTTCTGGGCCGCGCCAAGAAACCCTATTCGATCTGGCGCAAGATGGAAGAAAAGGGGCAGGGGTTTTCCCGCCTGTCCGATATTTACGGCTTTCGTGTGATCACCAATACCGAATGCGATTGCTATCGCGTTCTGGGGGCGATCCATCAGCGGTGGCGCGCGGTGCCGGGGCGGTTCAAGGATTACATCAGCCAGCCCAAATCAAACGGATACCGGTCCATTCACACCACAGTTTCGGGCCGTGACGGCAAGCGGGTCGAGGTGCAGATTAGAACGCAGCAGATGCACGATGTGGCGGAATCCGGTGTGGCCGCGCATTGGTCCTATCGCGACGGTGTGCGATCAGAAAACCCCTTTGCGGTGGACCCCGCGAAATGGGTGGCAGGACTGAGCGAACGGTTGGATGCATCAGAAGATCATGACGAGTTTCTGGAGCACGTCAAACTGGAAATGTATTCGGATCAGGTGTTCTGTTTCACCCCCAAAGGCGAAGTTGTGAAACTGCCGCGCGGGGCGACGCCGCTGGATTTTGCCTATGCGATCCACACGCGGATTGGCGACAGCTGTGTCGGGGCACGGGTGGATGGTATTCGCGTACCGCTGTGGACGCGGTTAAAGAACGGCCAATCAATCGAAATCATGACCGCCGAGGGGCAGCGCCCACAGGCAACATGGATCGATATTGCTGTCACCGGACGGGCGAAATCGGCAATCCGCCGGTCGTTGCGCAGCGAGGACCGCGAGCGGTTTATCAAACTGGGCCGCGAACTGGCCCGCGTGGCGTTTGAACACGTCGGCAAGAAAGCCACCGACAAGGCGCTGGAAACAGCGGCCAAACGCATGGGTTTGGTTGATTCCGATGAATTGTTGGCATTTCTGGGCAGCGCCGAGATGAACGCCCGCGATGTGGTGCAGGGGCTGTATCCCGAATTGGCCACCCACACCGGCGACGAGGTTGAATTGACCCGCGCGATTGTCGGGTTGGAACAGGACCAGACATTCGAGCGCGCGGCCTGTTGCCAGCCGGTTCCTGGTGAACGTATTGTCGGCATCAGTTACCGCGGAAAAGGTGTGGTTGTTCATGCAATTGACTGCCCCGTATTGTCCGAATTCGAGAGCCAGAATGACCGTTGGGTCGACCTGCACTGGCACAGTGGCAACCACCCCGCAGGCCACACAGTCAGCTTTATGATCACTATTTCAAATGATGCCGGTGTGTTGGGACGAATTTGCACATTGATCGGCGAACAAAAGGCCAATATTGCGGACTTGGTTTTTCTGGATCGGAAACCGGATTTTTACCGGATTCTGATTGATGTGGACTTGAGGGATGTCGAGCATCTGCATACGGTGATGACTGCACTGGAAGCAGATAGCGACGTTGCTGCGTTGGAACGGTACCGGGATCCAGCCCGTAAGCCCTGATTGGGCGGAATTGAAATGTAAAGGACGACCCGATTGGTTTTCAAACGCCGCGATAAAAGGCCCTTTTGGCGCACCCTTTGGGAATTGCTCTGGCCAAAAGGCGGTTGGGTGCGGGCGTTTCATTACGT
>CAZIDQ010000146.1:0-7048 GCA_964538015.1 uncultured Marinosulfonomonas sp. | reverse complement strand
GTCACCTTCGGTCACCCAGACCTCGATGATGGCCGAGCCCAGAATATGCCCCGCATCGCGGTAGCGGCAGCGCACATCGCTGCGCGGGGCGATTTCGGTGTCGTAATCCACCGGCTGCAACAGGGCCAGCGCGGATTTGGCATCGTCGATGGTATAGGCGGGGGTGGCGTCATCCACCTTTTTGCCATGGGCGTGGCGCCGCGCGCGTTTGGCGTCGGATTCCTGAATATAGGCGCTGTCGGGCAGCAGAACCTGTAACAGATCCGCCGTGGCAGACGTGGTATAGATCGGCCCGTCATAGCCATCACGGGCCAGTTTGGGCAACAACCCGCTGTGGTCGATATGGGCGTGGGTCAGCAGCACGAAATCAATCGTACCCACATCAAAAGCAAAGGGTTTGCGGTTGCGCGCCATCGCCTTGCGGTTCCCCTGAACCATGCCGCAATCGATCAGAAAACGGCCGGCCGCAGTTTCTACCAGATAACATGATCCCGTAACTTCGCGGGCGGCTCCTAGAAAACTGATCTTCATAGTGATCCCTCGCTTTCATGATTGGTTTCTTAATCACACCTTGTAAGTAATAGATCAATAACTTATTTCAAGCAAACAATGGAATAATTTCATCCGCCTTAAACATCAGGAGACTGACCATGCGAAAATTTACCACAGCCGCCGTTTTTGCGATCGCCGCTATGACTGTAACGGCCCTTCCGGCCACGGCCGAAATCATGTCCAAAGACAGAATCGCAAAGGAAATTATTGGCAAGACCCTGACCACATCGCGCAAAGGGATGACCGTGCGTCTGCAGTATAACACGGATGGCACAGTGCGGATGAAGGCCTTTATTATTTCCGGTGGCGGCACATGGAAATACAGCGATGACGGTGTTTGCATGAACATGACAAGCGGTCCGAAAAAGGGTGAAACCTGCGTGACCTTCGAACATCTGGACGGCAATAGGTACCGCAACTCCGAAGGGATGGTTCTGACGGTTCAGGATTAATTGCTCAAATCTATCCCCCTATCCCCTGTAGCGCCCTGACCGGCGATACATGCAAAACACCGCTTTGGCCCTGCTGCACCTCGGCCTCGACCCCGTAAACCTGTTGCAGGATCGCGGGGTTCAGCACCTTCTCGGGTGCGCCATCGGCGCAGATCACCCCGCCATTCAGAAACACAATCCGGTCGGCAAACCGCGCGGCCAGTGACAGGTCGTGCATTGCCGCCATGGCGATCATGCCACTGTCGGCACAGGTGGCGCGGATACGGTCCAGCACGATCAACTGGTGGCGCAGATCCAGCGCTGCCGTTGGTTCGTCCAGCAACAGCACTTTGGGCGCACGAAACAGTGATTGCGCCAAAAACACCAACTGCCGCTGTCCGCCGCTGATGGCACCAATGGGCCGGTCCTGCAACGCCTCCAGATGGAACCGCCCCAGCGCCGCGATGGCCTGTTCGCGGATATCATCACCAATGCGCATCCCCAGCGATTGCAAACGGCCCAGCAGCACGACCTCGAGCACCGTCAGCGAGCTTTGCGCGCCGGTGTCCTGCGGCATATAGGCGACGGTTTTAAGCTTTTCGTTCTGGTTCAACACCCGCCCTGCCAATGCCGCCTGCCCCTTGGCGGGGATCAGTCCGGCGATGGATTTCAGCAGGGTGGATTTGCCGGTGCCATTGGGGCCGACAAGGGCGGTGAATGTGCCCTGCTCCAGCCCCATGCCGATCCGGTCCAGAATGGTGCGCCCGTCATAGGCAACGCTGATTTCTTTTATTTCAAACATCACCAATGCCTTTGCTTACCGGTTAAAATCAGCCCGAACAAAAAGGGCACGCCAACAAGGGCCGTGACGATGCCGATCGGCACCACCGCGCCGGGTGACAGCAGTTTCGAGGCAATCGAGGCCCCCGTCATGATCAGCCCGCCACAAACCGCCGAAGCCGGTATCAGCAGGCGCTGATCCTCGCCCACCATCATCCGCGCCAGATGCGGCGCGACCAGCCCGACAAAACCGATGGTGCCAACAAAAGCCACCGCCCCCGCCGTTAGCAAGGCAACCACAAAGAACACCCGCCGCCGCAGCGCACCGACATTCACGCCCAGACTGGCGGCGCGTTCGTCCCCCAGCCGCAGGGCGGTCAGTTTCCAGAAATCGGGCAGCAGTAGTGCAACGCTGATCACAAGGATCACACCGGACACCGAAACCGAAAACCACGATGCCTTGAGCATCGAGCCAAACAGCCAGAATACGATTTCCTGCAACACCTCGGGCGCGGCCAGATATTGCACCAAGGACTGCATCGACTGGAATAAGAACAGCGTGGCGATACCGGCCAGCACCATGACTTCGGCGGTGATGCCGCGGATATGGGCCAGACCGTAAACCATCAGACAGGCCACGCTTGCACTAATGAAGGCCATTACGGGAATGGTCATCGACGGGATCATGGGCAGGGCAAAGCCGAACAGAATGGTGATCGCTGCACCGAATCCGGCAGCAGCGGAAAATCCCAGCGTGTAGGGACTGGCAAGCGGGTTGCCCAGAAGGGTCTGCATCTCGGCCCCCGCCACACCAAGCGAGGCACCGACGATCAAGGCCATCAGGCTCATGGGCAGGCGGATTGCATGGACGATGATAACAGTAGTCGGGTCTTCGGCGGTTCCTGGCGATACCAGCGCCGCAAGCACATCGAATACGTTTAAAAAGGCAGGGCCGGTCAGGATGTCGCCAATAAAGGCCACAGCCAGAAGACCGGAAATGGACGCCAGCCAGAACAGGCGGCGCGCCATTTGCCGACCACTGGCCGAACCGGCGGTGGTTGCATCAGTTGCCACGGGATTTCTCCTGTTGGGAATGGGTTTGGGGGGCGCGGGTATGCGCCCCCCGATACCGGCTTAGTCGGCCAGTTTCAGCATGAATGTGCCTTCGGCAGCAATCGGCAGATACTTGGCATAATAGGCCTTGTGGTTGGCCACAGGATCTACATCGGCAAAGGCTTCGGGGTACATTGCCTTGGCCATATACTGCAGGAAGGTATAGTCATACAGCGTGCGTGCACCACCGTGGTAAACCGCATAGATCTGGCCGTTTTTCACAGCTTTCATACCGGGCCAGCCAGCACGTTCGGTGAACGGCATCAGGCGCTCGCGGGTCTGGGCCGGATCAACACCAAAGCCCATGACAACGGCATTATCGCGCTTCATCCAGTAGGAACCGGCAACGAAGACCACATCAGGGTTCGAGGCAATCACATATTCCGGGTTCAGCGGCCCGCGGTTTTCCAGCGCGCCAACGGCGATGTTGTCACCACCGGCCAGCGCAATCACGCCGCCCCACATTTTGTTGGCATAGGAATTGCCGTATTCACCGGCACCCTTGTGGCCCAGTTCGATATAGACCTTGGGCTTTTCCCCGCCGCGCGCGTCCAGCGCTTTGGCAACCCGGGCTTCGACATCGGACACGGCGGCAACATAGTTGTCCACCAGTTCCTGCGCCCGTTCCTCGGCCCCGATCACCTTGCCGATCAGCAGGGTACTGGCGACGTGTTTTTCAACGGTCTGGGCATTATAATCGGCCACGACAACCGGAATACCGGCGGCTTCCAGTTTACCGACAACATCGCCCATTGCGCGATACTGCCATGCGGCGATGATGGCCACATCGGGTTTGGCGGCAACGGCTTTTTCCAGCGCGAATGTGCCGGCGTCGACTTCGCCCACATCTACAAGTGAATCCAGTGCCGGATTAACCGCGTTATAGGCTTTCCATTGCGAATTGCGCCAGCCTTCCCATGCGGGACGGGAAATGGCGACAACCTTGCTATAGGCGTCAGGGCCGCCGATGGCGTAGAAATCCTCGAAGTAAAAGCCCAGAAGCACGCGGTTTACGGTGTCGGGCACTTCGACGGTGCGGGCCATCGTGTCAACAACTGTGTTGGCAAAAGCAGCGGATACAGACATGGTCAGGCTTGCGGCAGCAGCCGCCAGAGCCACAAAGGTTCTGCGTTTCATTTGGTATTCTCCAATTTGGTATATATGTTTAAGGGTCTGTTTTCTTTAAAAGAAAACAGGTCGAAATCTTTTGAAGATTTCGTTGCCGTGCCACACCGTCAGGTGCGGTTACGACAGGGCCCAAACTGGAGGGGCGCGAATACGCGCGTTGGTGAATACGGCCTGCGGGCTGCGTTCGTCGCTGATCCACGCAAATTGTATGTAACCTGCATCACAAGGGGTAAAGTCCAGCAGATCGGTCGCCGCTGTCAGAGTTGGCGGCGCACTGAACCCGACACACCAGTCACAGGGTGTTGCCAGCGTCTTGCCGTCCTCGCCCTCGATCGGGTTGCCGTTTTCGTCCAGATAAAGGGTAACCAGCCCATCGCCGGTACAGATCACAATCGACTGGCCCGCATATTCCGCCGAGCCAATAGCCGAGGCCCCGACCGACCAGCCGCCGGTCATTACCAGCTGGGTAAACAGCCAGATAAAAATAGGAACAATGCTGAATAGTCTGGATAGTCTCAACAGATTGCGTGCCTTGGTGACAGTCGGTACGGGGATGTTACCCCGCGCAATGCGTGACATGGATATGGCAAATTGTCTAGGGTTAGATGAGGGGGATATAATACGACTTGAAACCCGTCATCACGCCCGTTGCGGGCGATGAAATTTCCAGTTTTCCGCCAATTCCCTTGGCAATTGTATGCACAATCGCCAATCTCAACCCGCCGCCTTCGGCGCTGCTGTTGCCCCGGGCAAAACGCTGCGTCAGGTTGTGCAAAATCTCGGGTGGAACCATGGGTCCGCCATTTGCAACCTGAAGGGCAGCATCCGGTTTCAACGTGACAGTTATTGGCGAATCACTACCCCCGTGACGCAGGGCGTTTTCCAGCAAATTACGGGCGGCAATGGCAAAGGCATCTGCATCAACCCGCGACATCACCGGTTCCAGCGGCAGGTCCAGCATCAGCCGGTTGCCCCTATCGGTATGCGCCAGATCATCCGCCACCATCCGCAGCACCATCGCCAGATCATGCGGCGTATCGCTTAGCAGATTGGCCCCTTCGGCCCGCGCCATCTGCATCAGCTTTTCCGACAGGCGGTTCAGACGTTTCAGCGATGCCTCGATGTCATCTGCCCGCTTGCATGTGCCGTCCTCGCCGGTTGGCGCTGGGAGTTGTCATTCGCTGCGACATCCACCAACGGCAGGTTTGGGCCTATTCTGTTGAAAAACTCCATTTGATTTGGTTGCGTTTGACTGATTCAATTTCCCTATTGATACGGGGGATTGCTAACGATGTTGGGACCAAAACAGGAAGCACAAAGCGCGCTGTTTTATGATTTCTCGATTGAGGACCATGTTCCGGCCGACCACATTTTACGAGCAATTGACGGCATCATTGATTTATCCGGTGTTCGCCAACATCTGTCTGGGTTTTATAGCACGACTGGCCGCCCTTCCGTTGATCCGGAACTGATGATGCGTATGTTGATCGCCGGATATATTATGGGCATCAGGTCTGAACGGCGGCTCTGCGATGAGGTCCATCTCAATCTGGCGTATCGCTGGTTTTGCAAGCTTGATCTGACAGATCCAATTCCAGATCACTCAACTTTTTTCAAAAATAGACACGGTCGTTTCCGTGATAGCGATCTGTTGCGCCATGTGTTCGAAACCGTTGTCGCTCAATGCATTGATGCAGGACTGGCGAGTGGTTAGCGGTATTCAATGGCACTGACGATGTTATACTTCAGTATCTTGAATTACATTCGAAACGGAAACCTACCGGCGTCAGCCGATAGCCGTTCAGTGCTTCAGTCGCGCCCGAAGAATCCGCAACATATTCTCGCCGGCAACCTTTCGAATTTGTGTCTCGGTCAACCCTGCGCGCAGCATCGCATCGGTGATGGCCGCCAGTTCGGATGTATCAAATGCAGTCTTTACGGACCCGTCAAAATCCGATCCCAGCGAAACCGCATCTTCACCCACAACAGCAATCGCCGCCTTGATGGATTTTGCCACCCCGTCGGGGCTGGCATCACAGGTGACTTCGGCCCAGTAGCCCATGCCGATTACCCCGCCGGTGGCGGCGATGCGTTTCATCAGGGCGTCAGGAATATTGCGGCGGGTCTTGCAGTTTGATTTGATCCCGCTGTGGGACAAAACAACCGGAATATCCACCATGTCCAGCACCTGTTCGACCACCTTGGTGCTGGAATGGGCCACGTCCAGAATCATGCCGCGTTTGGAGACCTGTTCCACCACTTGCCGCCCGAAATCGGTCAGACCGTTGTTTTCGCGACTGTGCAGCGTGCCGCCCAGCTTGTTATCAAAGAAATGCTGCAAGGCGACCAGCCGGTAACCAGCCTCCACCAGCTTATCCAGATTTTCGATCTTGCCTTCCAGCGGATGCGCGCCCTCAATCCCCAGAATACCACCGACAATCTTTTCGCCCGCCGCGCGGCGTTTCAGCACCTCTTCCAGATCGGACAGGGTGCGGATGATCTTCAGGCTGTCCGGCGCGGCAGCCTCGAACGCCTTCAGCTTCTCGGCCTGATAGATTGCCCGCTCGTAAATGCTGAACCATGTGCGCACCGGCCATAGCTGGAAAAACGCAATCAGCTTGATGTTGTCAAAGGCATCGGGATCATTGTGCTCGTAATTCAGCCCCTTGGGGCTTTTCGTCACCGCTGTGAACACCTGAATGGCCACGTTGCCGTCCTGCAGGCGCGGAATATCAACCTGCCCGTAGCTGCCCCGCTGGGTTAAATCGCGGTTCCACAGCAGGGGGTCGGCGTGCCAGTCGCCAATCACCATGCTGTCATGCAGCGCGCGGGCGGCATCGGACACGGGGTAGGGGGCATGCGGGGCAACCGCATTGCGGCCCTTTTCCACATAGCCGGGCAAAAAAATGAATGCGGCAATCAGGGCCACAGCCCCCAGCAGGCAAAGCCGCCCCAACCATTTTCCGAATGTGCGCATGGTGATCTCCCCTTCTTTTTAGGGAAGGTTACGGCCCTAGAGGTGTAATTTCCAGCCTTGCTTTTGC
>CAZIDQ010000145.1:0-7201 GCA_964538015.1 uncultured Marinosulfonomonas sp. | reverse complement strand
GGCCGCGGCACCTTTGAAACCGTGGTGCTGGACGCTTACGCGCCGGATCAGGCCGTGACACTGATTGATGACGCCTATAACGCCAACCCCACGTCGCTGGATGCCGCGCTGAAGGTGCTGGCGGCCACACAACCGGTGGACGGGGTGGGGCGTATCCACACGGGGCGCCGGATTGCGGTGTTGGGCGATATGCTGGAACTGGGCGAAGGCGAGATGGCGCAACACGCCGCCTTTGCCTCCCATATGGCGCTGGAAAATGTCACGCTGGTGCATTGCGCGGGGTCCCGGATGCGGGCGCTTTGGGAGGCCTTGCCGGATCACAAACGCGGCGAGTGGGTCGAAAAGGCAACTGACCTTGCGGCAATTGCGCACCGGTTGGTGGACGCGGGCGATGTGATCTTGGTAAAGGGGTCCAAAGGATCATTGGTCAGCACGGTTGCGACCGCGATCCGCAATTTGGATCAATCGAGCGAAATGAATAGTAACAAAGGATCAGTGTAGATGCTTTACTGGTTATCCAGCCTGTCGGACGGCGGCGATTTCTTCAATCTTTTCCGTTATATAACGGTTCGTTCGGGCGGGGCGTTTTTTACGGCGCTGGTGTTTGGCTTTATCTTTGGCCAGCCCCTGATCAACCTGTTGCGCCGCAAACAATCCAACGGCCAGCCAATCCGCGAAGACGGCCCGCAAAGCCATATTCTGGAAAAGGCAGGCACGCCTACCATGGGCGGGGTGCTGATTTTGGGTGCGTTGACCTTTTCAACCCTGCTTTGGGCGCGGCTGGATAACCCCTATGTCTGGATGGTGATGTTTGTGACATTGTCCTTCGGCCTGATCGGGTTTGCCGATGATTATGCCAAGGTCAGCAAGAACAATACCAAAGGGGTTTCCGGCAAAATACGCATGGCGCTGGGACTTTTGATTGCCGCGATTGCAGCCTATTGGGCGGCTTATTTTCATCCGGATGATCTGGCTTATCGACTGGCGATGCCCATTTTCAAGGATACATTGATCAATCTTGGATATATGTTCATTCCATTCGTGATGATCGTGATTGTCGGATCCGCCAATGCGGTCAACCTGACCGATGGTCTGGACGGTCTGGCGATCATGCCGGTGATGATTGCAGCCGGCACGCTGGGCGTGATTGCCTATGCCGTGGGGCGGGTTGATTTCACCGAATATCTGGATGTGCATTATGTGCCCAATACCGGCGAGCTGTTCATCTTTACTTCGGCCCTGATCGGCGGCGGTCTGGGCTTCCTGTGGTATAATGCGCCTCCGGCTGCCGTGTTCATGGGCGATACCGGATCACTGGCGCTTGGCGGGGCATTGGGGGCGATTGCGGTGGCCACCAAGCACGAGATCGTTTTGGCCATCGTTGGCGGGTTGTTCGTGGCCGAGGCCCTTTCGGTGATCATTCAGGTGCTCTATTTCAAACGCACCGGCAAGCGGGTGTTCCTGATGGCCCCGATCCATCACCACTACGAGAAAAAGGGTTGGGCCGAGCCACAAATTGTGATCCGGTTCTGGATCATCTCGCTGGTGCTGGCGCTAATCGGGTTGGCGACATTGAAGGTGCGTTAAGGCATGTGTAGGGCGGGATGTACCCCGCCACGGCTTGGTTCATAACGGCGGGGTGAACCCCGCCCTACGGGCAGCACTGAGCGTTTGCCAATGTGCCCGCCGCGTCCTAAACAGGGGCAGGCAACGATAAAAGGGCAGCACATGATCCCCGTTCAAGGATTTGCAGGTAAAAAAGTGGCCGTTCTGGGCCTTGGCCGGACCGGTCTTGCAACCGCCGTGGCGCTTGAGGCGGGCGGGGCGATCCCCGTCGTTTGGGACGATAACGAGGCCGCCCGTGATGCCGCTGAAAAACAGGGCTATCCGGCGACCGACCTGCGCAAGGCCGGCGTGTGGGAGGACATCGCCACCCTGATCGTCTCCCCCGGAATTCCGCATCTTTATCCCGAACCAAACCCCGTGGTGCGCAATGCCACCGCCGCCGGTGTGCCGATCGACAATGATATCGGGCTGTTTTTCCGCTCCTTCGCGACATACGAGTGGGATGGTTTCGACGTTGCCCCCCGCGTGATCGCCATCACCGGCAGCAACGGCAAATCCACCACCGCCGCGCTGATCCACCATGTTCTGACCCACGCCAAACGCCCGACCCAATTGGCTGGTAACATCGGCCGCGGGGTGCTGGATATTGATCCCGCCCATGACGGCGAAGTTGTGGTGCTGGAGCTGTCCAGCTATCAAACCGAACTGGCCCGCTCGCTCACTCCCGATGTGGCCGTGTTCACCAACCTGTCGCCCGATCATCTGGACCGGCACGGCGGTATTGGTGGCTACTTCGCCGCCAAACGCCGGCTGTTTGCCGAAGGCGGACCGGACCGCGCTGTGATCGGTGTGGACGAAAATGAAGGCCGCTTTTTGGCCAATCAAATGTCCGAAGGACCGGCGGATGACCGTGTGATCCGCATTACGGTGGAAGCCAAGCTGACCGGTCCCGGCTGGGCGGTGTTCGCCCGCAAGGGGTTTTTGTCAGAATACCGAAAAGGCCGGCAGATGGGCTCGATAGATTTGCGTAAAATCAAGGGCTTGCCCGGTGCGCATAATCACCAAAACGCCTGTGCCGCCTATGCTGCCGTGCGCACTTTGGGCATCGCCCCCAAGGTGATCGAGGCTGCGTTTCATTCCTTTGGCGGGTTGGCGCATCGCAGTCAGATTGTTGGCGCTGCAAATGGTGTGACCTATGTAAACGACAGCAAGGCCACCAATGTGGACGCCGCCGAAAAGGCGCTGCTGGCGTTCAAAAACATCCGCTGGATTGCGGGCGGGCAGGGCAAGACGGGCGGCATTGCCAGCCTTGCACCGCATCTGAGAAATGTGCGCAAAGCCTATCTGATTGGCGCCTCGGCTGATGAATTCGCGGGGCAGTTGGGCGACACCCCATACCAGATTTGCGAAACGATGGCGGGCGCCGTTGCGGCCGCCAGCAAGGACGCCGAAGAGGGCGATACAGTGCTGTTGGCCCCCGCCGCTGCCAGCTTTGACCAATACAAAAGTTTCGAGCATCGCGGTGATGATTTCACCGCAATTGTCGCTGCGCTGATCGATGGTTAACGGCGGTTTTTCGCGCTTTTTCAATAAGTTTTGGACAAAATTGCGTGCTCTGGGCTAGTGTTGCCCAGGGGAAACGTGATGTATCAGCTTTTTAAACGACTTTTAACCGCATGGATGCTATGTCTCTTGGCCGCGCAAGGGATCGCGCAATCAACGGGCGATACGCCGTTGCGGGTGCTGGTAAAACCTGTTGCGCCCTTTGTGATCGAAAATGCGGATGGAACGGTCTCGGGGTTCAGCGTCGATCTGTGGCACATGGTTGAAAAGCAACTGGGGGTGCAGGGTGACATCACTGTGCTGCCCAATGTCACTGAGTTGTTGCAGGCAATTGAAAATGGCAAAGGGGATGTTGCCATCGCGGCGGTGACGATCACGGCGGACCGTGAACAGCGGATGGATTTCTCGCACCCCTTCTTTCGCTCGGGCTTGCAAATTATGGTGCCAAGCAACGAAATGAGCATCGTTGCCAAGGCACTATCGGTGATTCAGGGGGTTTTCGCATCGCAAAGCTTTCGGTTTGCGCTGCTGGCGCTGGCCATTCTGGTGCTGGGGACCGCCCATATCATGTGGCTGGTGGAACGGCGTAAAAACCCCGAATTTACCCGCAGTTACCCGATGGGGCTGTGGGACGGGGTTTACTGGACGATGGTCACGATCTCGACTGTTGGTTATGGCGACAAAACCCCGAAATCGCATGCCGGACGGGTGATCGCGCTGGTGCTGATTGTGTTCGGGTACATCGCCTTTGCATGGTTCACCGCGACTATTTCCTCGGCCATGACGGTGTCGCGACTGGAAGGCGAAATTCGTGGACCCGAGGATCTGGGCGGTAAACGCGTCGTCACTTTGCGCGGGTCCACCAGCGAGGCGTATTTGCAGCATCTACCGGCCGTGCAGATAGAAGCAGTCGAGACAATCGAGCAGGCATATGACGCATTGCAGACAGGGCAGGTGGCCGCGCTGGTCTATGATTACCCGGTGCTGAGCTATTACGTGCAGGGCAAAGGCAAGGGCAAGCTGCGCCTGACCGGCCCTGTGTTCCAGCGCGAACCCTATGGAATTGTGTTTGCCGAAGGGTCGAAATGGCGCGAGCCGGTCAATCAGGCGTTGTTGCTGTTGTCCGAGCAGGGTGATTATGACCGGATATATCTGAAATGGTTTGGCAGCGTGCCGAACTAGGGGGAACACCATGAGCGATGATCTAAGCACCAAGACCTGTATTGCCTGCCATGGCGGGATGCCGGTGCTGTCGGAGGCCAAAGTGGCCGACAAAATGGAGCAATTGCACGAGGGCTGGAAGCTGGCCAAAGAGGGGCGCTGGCTGGTGCGGCGCGTCACGGTCAAGGGGTTCAATTCCGCGCACCACTGCGCCAATGTGGCCGCATGGCTGGGCGAACAAGAGGGGCATCATCCTGACATCCGCTTTGGCTGGGGTTATTGCGCGGTGGAATTCACCACCCATGTGGTGCACGGGTTGACCGAAAACGATTTCATCTGTGCCGCCAAATTCGACCGGATTCTGGCGCTGGCATAGGGGAGGGCTAGGCGTTTGCAAGCCCCGCGTCTTTGGCGTATCAGGCGCGCATGACACAGTTTTCCTTTGATCTGCACAGCACCGACGGCAAGGCCCGTACCGGTATCATCCACACCCCGCGCGGCGACATCCGCACGCCGGCCTTTATGCCTGTTGGCACCGCGGCCACGGTCAAGGCGATGCTGCCTGAAAACGTGCGCGCCACAGGGGCGGATATTCTGCTGGGCAACACCTATCATCTGATGCTGCGCCCCACTGCCGAACGGATTGCCAATCTGGGGGGCTTGCATAAATTCATGAACTGGGAACGCCCCATCCTGACGGATTCCGGCGGCTTTCAGGTGATGAGCCTGTCGGACCTGCGCAAAATGTCGGAACAGGGCGTGACCTTCAAATCGCATATCGACGGCTCGTTGCATGAAATCACGCCCGAACGCAGCATGGAAATCCAGCGCCTGCTGGGCAGCGATATTGTGATGTGTTTTGATGAATGCACCCCGCATCCGGCCCCCGAGGATGTGGCGCAAAAATCCATGCGGATGTCGATGCGATGGGCGCAGCGCTCGCGCGATGCGTTTGGTGATCGGCCCGGCCACGCGCTATTTGGTATCCAGCAGGGCAGCGTGTTCAAAGACCAGCGCGAGGAAAGTGCCGAGGCGCTAAAGGCGATCGGGTTCGAGGGCTATGCCGTTGGCGGTCTGGCCGTGGGCGAGGGGCAGGAAACCATGTTTCAGGTGCTGGATTACGCCCCCGACATGCTGCCCGCTGACAAACCGCGCTACCTGATGGGGGTGGGCAAGCCCGACGATCTGGTTGGCGGTGTGAAACGCGGCATTGATATGTTTGACTGCGTTTTGCCATCACGGTCGGGGCGCACGGGGCAGATATTCACCCGCTTTGGCGCGCTGAACATCAAAAACGCCCGCCATCGGGATGATCCCCGCCCGCTGGATGAGGCCTGCACATGCCCCGCCTGCCGCAACTATTCCCGCGCCTATCTGCACCATGTGTTCAAGGCGCAGGAAATCATCGCGTCGATGCTGATGACATGGCACAATCTGCACTATTATCAGGAACTGATGGCAGGGATGCGGACGGCGATTGCCGCAGGCACATTTGATGCCTTTGAAACACGATTCCGTGCGCAACGGGCGCAAGGGGATATTGAGCCAGTTTAGTGCGATTTCGTGCGATTTGCGGGGTAATCTACCAATATTTCACGATTTTGGCTGTATTTAAGAGAAACTTTGGCCAAAGGTGCCTTGCCCTTACCGCAATGCACAGGCACATTGCGGCCAAAAGCTGCATGGCAGGTTAATGGTTGAAACTCCGGGGGGCTGCCCCCACTTTAATATACCAAAGACCGGAGACAGACAGGTTGCCTATCTAATGCAGGGGCCCGTCGCTGTCTGCCACTAAACAAGGACAAAAAATGACCGAGCAAATGAGCACATCCTACCCCGTACTGCCGCTGCGCGATATTGTGGTGTTCCCGCATATGATCGTGCCGTTGTTCGTGGGCCGTGAAAAATCTGTCAAAGCCCTGGAAGAGGTGATGGTGGATGACAAGCAAATCCTGCTGTCGAGCCAGATTGACCCTGCACAGGACGATCCGGATTCGGACGGGATTTACGACACAGGCGTGTTGGCCAATGTGCTGCAACTGCTGAAGCTGCCCGACGGCACCGTCAAGGTGCTGGTCGAAGGGCGCATGCGGGTGCGGATTACCGAATATCTGGACAACCCCGATTATTTCGAGGCCCGTGCCGAAGAACTGCAAGAGGTTCCCGGCGATGCCGACACCGTCGAGGCGTTGCTGCGCTCGGTGGGGTCCGAATTTGAGCGATATGCCAAGATCAAGAAAAACGTGCCCGAAGAGGCGTTGTCGGCTGTGGCCGATGCGGTCGAGAGCGACAAGCTGTCTGATCTAGTAGCCGGCCATCTGGGCATCGAAGTTGAACAAAAGCAGGAGCTTTTGGAAACCCTGAACGTGGCCGAGCGGCTAGAGAAGATTTACGGCCTGATGCAGGGCGAAATGTCGGTGTTGAAGGTCGAGAAAAAGATCAAGACCCGCGTCAAAAGCCAGATGGAGCGCACCCAGCGCGAATATTATCTGAACGAGCAGATGAAGGCCATTCAGAAGGAATTGGGTGACGGCGAAGAGGGCCAGAACGAAATCACCGAGCTGGAAGAGCGTATTGCCCAGACCAAACTGAGCAAAGAGGCGCTGGAAAAAGCCACAGGCGAGCTGAAAAAGCTGAAAAACATGTCGCCGATGTCTGCCGAGGCCACCGTGGTGCGCAACTATCTGGACTGGATGTTGTCGATCCCGTGGGGCAAGCGTAGCCGCGTGAAAAAGGATCTGAATGCGGCACAAAAGGTGCTGGATGATGATCACTACAGCCTTGAAAAGGTTAAGGAACGGATCGTGGAATATCTGGCCGTTGGCCAGCGGTCGCGCAAACTGAAGGGGCCGATCCTGTGTCTGGTTGGACCGCCCGGCGTGGGTAAAACCAGCCTTGGCAAATCCGTGGC
>CAZIDQ010000144.1:2640-7215 GCA_964538015.1 uncultured Marinosulfonomonas sp. | reverse complement strand
ACGCGGTAAGCCTCGGTGCAGGAAAACACGAATTTGCCGTTGGTGATGTCGACCTGACCACCGCCGAACCCGACCGCATAGATGCCATCCTTTAGCTCTGCGATGATGTCTTGCGGGTCGGTCGTGCCGCCCTGCATGATGGTGTTGGTCATACGCGGCATCGGCGCATGGGCATAGCTTTCGCGCCGTCCGTTACCGGTGGGGGCGACCCCCATCAGGCGGGCGTTCTGGCGGTCTTGCATATAGCCAACCAGAATGCCGTCCTCGATCAGCACATTGCGACCCGATACGGTGCCTTCGTCATCAAAGCTGATCGAGCCGCGCCGATCGGGGATGGTGCCGTCGTCCACCACGGTCACGCCTTTGGCGGCGACCTGTTGGCCGATCAAACCGGAAAAGGCCGAGGTGCCTTTGCGGTTGAAATCGCCTTCCAGTCCGTGACCGACCGCTTCGTGCAGCAGGATGCCGGGCCAGCCGTTGCCCAGCACGATGTCCATCTGGCCAGCGGGGGCGGGGACGGCGGACAGGTTGACCAGCGCAATGCGCAGGGCCTCGCGGGCGACGGGTTCCCAGTGGGTGCGGTCAATCAGCAGAGTCAGGCCAGCGCGGCCACCCCCGCCCATGCTGCCGGATTCGCGGCGGCCGTTTTCCTCGACGATTACGGAAATATTGACGCGGGACATGGGGCGAACATCACGGATGATGTGGCCCTCGGGGCGCAGGATTTCGATTTCCTGAATGCTGGCGGCGATGGTGGCGGACACCTGAATGACGCGTTTATCCAGCGCGCGGGCGAATTCGTCGATCTCGCGCAGGGTGTCGATTTTGACGGGGAAGCTGGCGTCGTCCATCGGGTTTTTGTCGGTATAGAGGCGCTGGTTGGTGGGGGCAGGGGCCTCGGCCCAGGTACCGCCGCCATCGCCCACAGCCAGACGCGCGGTTTTCACGGCGCGTTTGATGGCGGCTTCGGTGATTTCGGTGGAATGGGCATAACCGGTGGTTTCACCGTTCACCGCGCGCAGGCCGAACCCTTCGGAGGCATCATAGCTGGCGGTTTTTACACGGCCATCATCAAACACCAGCGCTTCGGAGCGGCGGCGTTCAAGGAACAATTCGCCATCGTCCGCACCAACGGTGGCCTGTTTCAGCAAGTCCAGAGTGCGATCCCTGTCAAGGGTGGTTTCCAGCGGGCGAAATCCGGTATCGGGCATGTTTGTTCCTTATGCTTGCAAGCGCGGAATATATTATTCGCGCGACTTATGCAGGTATTTCTTGATTCATGTGTGCTTAATATGGTTTCAATGAAAGTGGAAACAATGGAATTCTGGCCGCTGGAGGGCTGTTAAGGAATTTCGGGGCGGTAACAACCGCCACAATACGAACAGGGACAAGACATGCGAATTAACACTACTCTATCCGGCCTCTGGGCCAGTTTTTCAGTTATTTTTATGGGGTTTTCGGCCTCGGCACAGGACGCGCTGGAGGGGTTGGAAATTATCGGGCATCCGGTAACGCGGGGCATGAATATGCAGCCCGCCAGCACGTCGGTTGCAGCGGATTTGCAATGGCTGGATGGGATGGTGCTGTGGATTATCACAGTGATCACGATCTTTGTCACGCTTCTGCTGCTGATCGTGATCGTGCGCTATAACCGCAAGGCCAATCCTGAACCGGCCCAGTTCACCCATAATTCGCCGCTGGAAATCGCATGGACGCTGATCCCGATTATCATTCTGGTGTTTATCGGGGCGTTTTCGCTGCCGGTGCTGTTTAACAGTCAGGAAATCCCCGAAGCAGACGTAACCATCAAGGTGACGGGGAACCAATGGTTCTGGACCTATGAGTATGTTGATAACGAATTTGAATTCGACAGTATGCTGTTGGAACGGGATGAACTGGAAGCGGCTGGATATTCACAGGATGAATATCTTCTGGCCACTGATACCGCAGTTGTTGTGCCGGTGGGCAAGGTCGTCGTGATGCAGATTACGGGGTCGGATGTGATCCATTCCTGGGCCATGCCTGCGTTTGGTGTGAAACAGGACGGTGTGCCGGGCAGGTTGGCGGAATTGTGGTTCAATGTCGACAAAGAAGGCATCTATTTCGGCCAGTGTTCCGAGCTGTGCGGTAAGGATCACTCTTACATGCCGATCACCGTCAAGGCCGTCAGCCCCGAGAAATACGAGGCATGGTTGCAAGGCGCCAAGGCGGAATATGCCAACACTCCTTCCGCGATTGCAGTTGCGTCCAATTAAGGCGGGGTAAACCCCGCCCTACCGGTGACGGTCGGGGCGGGACGGTTTTTCACGCCAACTGCCAGGAGGCAACAAAATGAGCGATGCAAGTCTGAATACCACCTCATATCAAAACGAGGCCGGGTTTGGTGATTTCTTTGCCCTGCTAAAACCGCGTGTGATGTCGCTGGTGGTTTTCACCGCTTTTGTCGGTTTGCTGGTGGCCCCTGTGCCGGTGCACCCTATCATCGGGTTTGCCGCGATCCTGTTTATTGCCATTGGTGGCGGGGCGTCGGGTGCCCTGAACATGTGGTGGGAGGCCGATGTGGACGCGTTGATGAAGCGCACCCGCAAGCGGCCCATTCCAGCGGGCAAGATAACTGCAGGCGAGGCCAAGGCCTTTGGCCTGACACTGTCGGTGATGGCAGTTGTGATGCTGGGGCTGGCGGCGAACCTTGTGGCCGCGGGATTGCTGGCCTTTACCATTTTCTTTTACGTCGTGGTCTACACGATGGGCCTGAAACGGCGCACGCCGCAGAACATCGTGATTGGCGGCGCGGCAGGGGCATTCCCGCCGATGATCGGTTGGGCGGTGGCAACTGGCGGTGTGTCCATCGAAAGCGTGTTGATGTTTTCCATCATCTTCATGTGGACCCCGCCGCATTTCTGGTCACTGGCGCTGTTCATGAACGATGATTACACCAAGGCCGGCATCCCGATGCTGCCTGTCACCCACGGGCGACGGGTCACACGGACGCATATTTTGGCCTATACATTGTTGCTGGCCCCTGTGGCCGTGGGCGCGGCGTTTACCAGCATTGGCGGGCCGGTTTACCTGACGGCATCCGTGCTGCTGAATGTGTGGTTCATCGCGGGGGCTGTGAAAATCTGGCGCCGCAGCGAAGAGGCGGCAGTGGCTGACAAATACGCCGCCGAGCGCAAGTTTTTCCGCATTTCGCTGCTCTATCTATTCCTGCATTTCGGCGCGCTGCTGGCCGAGGGCGTGTTGCGCAATTTTGGCATGGGGGGCTGGTAGAATGGCGATTGCAAAAGAACATGAAATCCACCGCCGCCGCTTTGGCCGCAACGCGGGCGTAGGGCTGGCATTGCTGGCTTTTGTGGTGCTGGTTTACGGCGTGACCGTGGCCAAAATGCAAAGCGGTGACAAGATGGAAGCGGCGGATCATTCCCCGCGCATCAGCATGACCCCCGAGGTGCCCAGCGAATGAGCCGGATGGACGCCAAAAGCAAAACCGTGCTGCAAACCGTTAGCGTTGTTGTGGTGATGGGGGCTTTGGCCTGGGCGTCAGTGCCGTTTTACAACTGGTTTTGCCGTGTCACCGGATTTGGCGGCACAACAGGCGTGGCTGAGGCTGGATCGGACGTTGTGCTGGACCGGATGATCACGGTGCGATTTGACGCCTCGAAAGATCGCGATATGCCGTGGGAATTCAAACCCATGGTGCGCCAGATGGAGTTGAAGATCGGCCAGACGGGCCTTGCGTTCTACGAGGCCTACAACCCCACCGACCGCGTGATCGCTGGCACAGCCAGCTATAACGTCGTGCCCTATGATGCGGGCGGCTATTTTACCAAGATCGACTGCTTTTGCTTTACCGAACAGGTGTTGCAACCGGGGGAACGGGTGCAGATGCCCGTGACATTCTATGTTGATCCCGAAATCGTAACGGACAGGGATGCGAAATATATCAAGCATATCACGCTGTCCTATACGTTCCACGAAACCGAACTGCCACAGACCGAGGCGCGCGCGCTGCCATCGGAAACTGGGCCAATAGAAACTATCCCAAGAACAGGGGGACGCCAAAATGGCACATGAAAAGAACCACGACTATCACATCCTGGAACCATCCATCTGGCCGCTATTGGGGGCTTTGGCCGCCATCATCATGCTGGGCGGTGCGGTGCTCTATATTGCTGAAGGCGGGCCATGGATGTTCTTTGCCGGATTGGCGGGCGTTCTATACGTCATGTACGGCTGGTGGTCCGAAGTGGTGCACGAAGGGCAGACTGGGGATCACACGCCGGTGGTGCGGATTGGCCTGCGCTATGGCTTTGTGTTGTTCATCATGTCGGAAATCATGTTCTTTGCAGCATGGTTCTGGGCGTTTTTCAAAAGCGCGCTTTACCCGATGACCGAAGGCTATCCCAAAGTGGATGGCGTTTGGCCCCCTGCGGGGATCGAAACCTTTGATCCGTGGCATTTGCCGCTGATCAACACGCTGATCTTGTTGTTGTCGGGTACCGCCGTGACATGGGCACACCACGCGCTGGCACATGAAAATAACCGCAAGGATATGGTGACGGGGCTGGCCATCGG
>CAZIDQ010000144.1:0-2540 GCA_964538015.1 uncultured Marinosulfonomonas sp. | reverse complement strand
AAGAGTTTTCTTGCGCTTCGCGCGAGGATATTTGTAGAACAAAGATGGGCGCGGCCGGAAATTGGCCGCGCTTTTCGTTTGGGAGAGACGTTTTGAAGAAACCTATCCTTGTGCCTTTGTTGTTCGGTTTGATTGGGGCCGCGATACTGGTTTCTTTGGGGATGTGGCAATTGCAGCGGTTGCAATGGAAAACCGCAATGCTGGCTGAAATCGACAGGGTGATTGCGGCAGATCCGGTGCCATTGCCCGATCAGCCAAGCGAGGCGGAGCATCAGTTTTTGCCTGTGGATGTGCAGGGGTTGATCACGGCGGATGAAATCCATGTGCTGGCCAGCACCAAGGACATGGGACCCGGCTATAGGATTATCAGTGCCTTTGAAACAGACGGCGGGCGGCGGATCATGCTGGATCGCGGCTTTGTTGCCATTGCCGCCAAAGACGCACCACGTCCAGCCATTCGGGCGCGGATCATCGGCAATCTGTTGTGGCCGGACGAGGCAGGCGCGTCGATCCCCGAACCGGACAGGGCCAAGAATATCTGGTTTGCCCGCGATGTTGCGGGAATGGCCGCCAAACTGGGCACGGAACCTGTGTTGCTGGTGCAGCGGCTAAGTTCCGAGGAAACCGCCGTCACCACGCCTTTTGCGGTCACAAGTGCGGGTATTCCCAACCGCCATCTGGAATATGTTGTTACATGGTTTGGCCTTGCGCTTGTATGGTTGGGGATGACAGCGTATCTGATCTGGCGTATGAGGCGCAGGAACGAATAAAGGCGATTAGTCATGCGATATATCTCGACCCGTGGAAAAGCCCCCGAACTCAGCTTTGAAGAGGCCATGTTGACGGGGCTGGCCCGTGACGGCGGATTGTATGTTCCGGCAACGGTTCCGGTGATGTCCAAAGGCGACATCGCGGCGCTGGCGGGGCTGCCATACGAGGAAATCGCGTTTCGCGTGATGCGCCCCTTTGTCGAGGGCAGTTTTACGGATCAGGAATTCGCCGACATCATCGCGCGGGCCTATGACGGCTTTGGCCATGATGCGCGCGCGCCACTGGTGCAACTGGGGCCAAACCATTTCCTGCTGGAACTGTTCCACGGCCCCACGCTGGCCTTCAAGGATTTCGCAATGCAGCTGATCGGTCAGCTGTTTCAGTCCGCCTTGGCCAAGCGCGGCGAGCGGGTGACGATTGTCGGCGCGACCTCGGGTGATACCGGATCGGCAGCGATTGAGGCGTTTCGGGGTTTGGATGCGGTGGATGTGTTCATCATGTATCCGCATGGCCGCGTGTCGGACGTGCAGCGTCGCCAGATGACCACGCCGATTGAGTCCAACGTGCATGCACTGGCTGTGCATGGCGATTTTGACGACTGCCAAGCACGGCTAAAGGACATGTTCAACGATTTCGAATTCCGTGATCGGGTGAAACTGGCCGGGGTGAATTCGATCAACTGGGGCCGTGTGCTGGCGCAGGTGGTTTACTATTTCAGCGCCGCGACCGCACTGGGCGCGCCGCACCGCTCGGTCAGCTTTACCGTTCCCACGGGCAATTTTGGCGACATCTTTGCGGGCTATATCGCGCGCAAGATGGGGCTGCCGATTGACCGGCTGGTGATTGCCACCAACCAGAACGACATTCTGCACCGCACCCTGCAAACCGGCGCCTATAGCACCAAGGGCGTGACGCCCAGCATCAGCCCGTCGATGGACATTCAGGTTTCGTCCAATTTCGAACGGGTGTTGTTTGACGCCTACGGGCGCGATGGCGGGGCCGTGGCGCAGGTGATGGACGAACTGAAGACCGGCGGCGAATTCACCATCAGCCAAGGGGCCATCGACATGCTGCGCGAAACCTTTGTTTCGGGCCGCGCGTCGGAACAGGAAACCATGGCCACGATCAAGGATATGCTGGCCCGCACCGGCGAGGTGCTGTGCCCCCATTCCGCGGTCGCCGTGAACGTGGCTGAGGAACATCTGGGCGATGAGCCGATGATCACGCTGGCCACGGCCCACCCCGCCAAATTCCCCGCAGCGGTAGAGGAAGCCTGCGGTATCCACCCGCCATTGCCCGCCCGCATGGGGGATCTGTTTGCGCGCGAAGAACGGTTTACCGAGGTCGACAATGATCTGGCCGCATTGACCAAACTTATTTCAGAACGGATTTCCTCTTGAGCGTTAAATTTCACACCCTGGACAACGGGTTTCGCATTGTCACCGAAAACATGCCCAGCCTTGAATCGGCATCCCTTGGCATTTGGGTGATGGCCGGTGGCCGCCACGAGCGGGCCGAGCAAAACGGCATTGCGCATTTTCTGGAACATATGGCGTTCAAGGGCACAAAGACACGCAGCGCATTGGACATTGCCGAGGCGATCGAGGATGTCGGCGGCTTTATCAACGCCTATACCAGCCGCGAAATGACGGCCTATTACGTGCGCGTGTTGGGCGCGGATGTGGGGCTGGGGCTGGATGTGATCTCGGATATCCTGCTTAATCCGGTGTTTGATCCGGCCGAAATCGAGGTCGAGCGCGGGGTGATCC
>CAZIDQ010000143.1:0-7225 GCA_964538015.1 uncultured Marinosulfonomonas sp. | reverse complement strand
GCGGACCAGTCACAGACCAGACGGGCGGTCAGGATTTCGTCGGGGTTGTCCCCCTCCAGCTGCCCTTCCATGATGTGATATTGCGCGCCTGCGTCATGCAAACGCTGATGCGCGGCGCGGGGCCATCCGGCAAAGATGATGTTGGCTTCGGGTTCATACAGGAACGCTGCACCCTCGGTTTGCTTCACCCCCTCGGCCAGCCGTGCGGTGGCGGCATTGGCGGCGCGGGCGGTTTCCAGCCACAGGTTGCTGGTCAGATAGGCCGACATCTGCGCCGCCAGATAGCGGTTTTTGGATGGTAAATGTGCCCCCCGCTTGCGGCGCAACTCAAACTCCCACGCGTGTTTGGGATCAAAGAAGATCACCGCCTCGACCCCCATGCAGCCATTCTTTGTGCCGCCAAAGCTGACCGCGTCAATGCCCGCCTTCCACGTCATTTCCGCAGGGGTGCAGCCCAGTGTCACCAGCGCATTGGCAAAACGCGCGCCGTCCAGATGGGTGGGCATGCCGTAAGATTTGGCAATCTCGCATAGGGTGGTGATTTCATCCACCGTGTAAACCGTGCCGCGTTCTGTGACTTGCGTGATCGACAGCGGGCCGCGCTGCGGGCCGTGGACACCGCGGGTTTCCTCGGCCTCGATTTTACGGCGCAGCTTGTCGGGGTTGATTTTAGCATTGGGGGAATTGACCAGTGTCAGTTTCGCCCCACCGGTGAAAAATTCGGGCGCGTTGCATTCGTCCTCGTGGATATGGGCGACGGGCGAGCAAAAGATGGTTTCCCAAGGCTGCGCCAGCGTGGCAAGGATCAGCGAATTGGCGGCGGTGCCGGTGGAAACCAGATAAACGGCGGCCTCGGGCGCCTCGAACACCTCGCGGATTTGCTCGCGCACCTTGTCCATCATCGCGTCAGCGCCGTAGGGCATGGCATAGCCCGCGTTGGCAAGGTTCAGCGCGTCCATGATCGCGGGGTGAACCGGGCCGGTGTTGTCAGAAGCAAAAAACATCTTACAGATCCTCGATTATATGGTCTTCCCATTCTTCTTCGGGCACTTCGAATTCCGGCACGGTCCAGCCGCGCACGGATTGGCCAGCGTCATGCACAGTTTCTGCGGTGCCCGATATCAACGGATGCCAGTCGTAAAGCGGTTTGCCGTCGTAAACCAGCCGGTAGGCGCAGGTTGATGGCATCCAGTAGGCAACTTTGCTAATGTTTTGCGGGGTCAGATGCACGCATTCGGGTACGAATTGCAGGCGGATGTCGTATTGACCACAGCGGCAGGTTTCATTGTCCAGCAGGCGGCAGGCCACGCGGGTAAAGGCGACTTCGCCGGTGTCGGGGTCTTCCAGTTTGTTCAAACAGCATTTGCCGCAGCCGTCGCACAGCGCTTCCCATTCCTTGGGCGTAAGGTTTTTCAGCGGCACCTTTTCCCAGAACCGGTCACGCAAGCCGTCGCGCTGGATCGGATCGTCAGACATTGGCAAGAATTTCGCGCGCCTGATCACAATCGGCGTTCATCTGGGCAATCAGCGCATCGACGCTGTCGAATTTTGCCTCGGGGCGCAGGTATTCGATCAGGGCAACCGAAACATGGGCGCCGTAAATATCGCCTTTGAAATCAAAGATATAGGTTTCCAGATTGGGCAGGTTTTCGCCAAACATCGGGCGGGTGCCCATGCTGGCGGCGCCATTATAGCTGCCAGCAAAGGGGCCGGTCAGGACGTCGATTTTCACCACGTAAACGCCGAATTTGGGTGGGTGCAGGCCGGTGATCGACATATTGGCGGTGGGAAACCCCAGCAGACGGCCGCGTTGGTCGCCACGGATCACTTCGCCATCGATCCGGTGCCAGTGGCCCAGCATTTTGGCGGCATCGGCTGGGCGGCCTTCGGATAAAGCATTGCGGATCGCGGTCGAGGATATTTCCTGCCCGTCGGCCACCTTGACCAGATTGGCGATGGTCACGCCAAATCCCATTTCCTTGCCGAATTCCTCAAGCGTTTCGGCATTGCCGCTGCGCCCTTTGCCAAAATGAAAATCGGCCCCGATTACAACGTGTTTCAGGCCAAGCCCGTCCCGGATCACATCACGCGCGAATTCTTCGGCGGTCAGTTGCGACAGGGTGTCGTTGAAGCTGAGCTCATACAGCTTTTCAACGCCCAGTTTTTGCAACCGGTTGGCGCGGGTTTCCGCGCTCATTAACCGGAAGGCGGGGGCGTCGGGGGCGAAATACTGGCGTGGGTGTGGTTCGAACGTCAGCACACCCAATGGCGCGTCCAGTTCTACGGCCTTTTTGCGGGCGATGTCGATCACGGCCTGATGGCCCAGATGCACCCCGTCAAAATTACCGATCGCGGCGCTGGCGCCACGGTCAAATGGATCGGCAAACTGGAAATCGCGGATGATTTGCATGGATCGACTAACCTTTGGCGCGGCTGGGGGCAAGCACAAGGGCATCGCCGGTGATCACCACCGTATCGCCCACCTTGGCCACACACTCCAGCGCGACGCGGCGTTTTTCGGGGATGATATTGGTGACAGTGACGGTGGCCGTGACGGTATCGCCAATGCGCACAGGCGCGGTAAAGCGCAGGTTTTGCGACATGTAGATCGAGCCATGGCCGGGCAGGCGTTCGCCAATCAGCGCGGAGAACAGACCGGCCGACAGCATCCCGTGGGCAATGCGGGTTTTGAAGATCGAGGCCTTGCCGGCGGCGTCATCCAGATGCAGCGGATTGCGGTCTTCGCTGACTTCGGCAAACAGGTTGATTGCGTGCTCGTCAATCACCTTGGTGATCGAACGGGACAGGCCGACTTCAAGGTCTTCCAGATAGATGGTGCCAATTTCACTGTTGGTCATTAGGGGATCCTATCGCAAATAGCCCATAGCATAGCGGGTGGTTGTCATCGCCTTGTCCAGAAATGCGGTCAGAGCGTTTGGGTCGGGTTGCCCATCGGGCATGGGGCCGGTTTTGGTTTCGCTGGCGGCCAATCCGCCGGTGATGAACAGCGCATCAAGGTCTTCGCCCATCGCGCCCTTGATGTCGGTGCCGATACCATCGCCGATGCACAGGATTTTGCTGTCGGGGATCGGGCTGCCCAACTCGTTTAAGCGGTTGCGGGCCAGATCAAAGATCGGCGGGTGCGGTTTGCCGGTATAGAGGCTTTGCCCACCCATTTCGGTATAAAGCGCGGCCAAGGCACCGGCGCAATATTCACGCACGCCGCCACGATCAACCACGATGTCGGGGTTGGCGCAGAGCAGTTTCAGCCCCTTTTGTTTGGCCAGCAGGAATTCGGGGCGCATGACCTCGGGTTTGGCGTGCGGGTCAAACGGGCCGATGCAGACGATGCCTTCGGCCTGTTCCAGCGGCACGCGCTGGATGTCGACGGGGTTTTCGACGATGTGGATCGGCTCAAAAAACGACAGATCGGAATCCGGGCCGATATACCAGACCTTTTCGCCCACTGCGCCACGAAACATCGCCGCGCGGGCGCTGTCGCCGGAACTGGCGATGGTATCCCAGCAATCGTCCGGCACGCCCATGCCTTCGATTTGTTGTTGCACCGAGGTGCGCGAACGTGGGGCGTTGGTCAGCAGCACAACTTTGCCGCCAGATTTGCGGTAGGATTGTAGGGCGGAAACCGCTTCGGGGAAAGCGTGCACCCCATCATGCAAACAACCCCAGAGATCGACGAACAGGGCGTCATATTGGCTGGCTATTTCGCTAAGCGCGGTGATGATCCGGGTCATGCGGCGTCCTTTAAGATAAACGGAAAAGGACGCTGGTCGCGCCCTTTGCTTTGTTCCTGGTATCAGGCCTTGAGGTTCGGGATGATCTGCTTTTTGCGGCTGACAACGCCGGGTAGCAAAACAGTGTCGCCATCAACCGTGACGCCGAATGAATTTTCGGCAACCGATTTCACCGCGTCATTGGGGATCAAAAGGGTTGATGCCTCGTTCAGGATGTCGACGATGAATAACAGCACTTGGTCAACGCCATCTTCCTTGGCAACGGCGGCCATGCTGTCCATCAAGCTGGCTTTGCGCGACATCACAGTTTCGGGCGATGTGGTTTCCAGCACCGAGACGCGGAATTTGGAGGTACTGACTTCGAACACTTTGGAATCCAGCCGCAGCAGTTCTGCATCCGAGAAATGCGAGATGTCGGATTTGGCGGCGAACATTTCGGCGGCGTATTCTTTGGTGTCCAGATCCAGATCCTTGGCCAGACGATGGCCCAGCGACACATCGCGCGGGGTGGTGGTGGGCGAGCGGAATTCCAGCGTGTCGGACAGGATGCAGGACAGCACCAGCCCTTTGATCGCATCGGGCATCTGGTCAAGCGCTGGTTCGCGCATGATGCCATACATCACGGTGGCGGTGGCGGCGACAGGGCGCAGGGTGATGTTGACCGGCCCCTTGGTGGACAGCCCGCCTGCCAGCGCGTGATGGTCGATAACCTGGCGGATATCGGCATTGCCAATGTTGGCAGGCAGTTCGGCGGGGTTGTTGGTGTCAACGATCACCACCTTTTCGCCATCCGCAAGGTCAGTCAGGATTTCCGGTGTTTCAAACCCCCAGCGTTTCAGCACAAAGGCGGCTTCGGTATTTGGCTCGCCCAGCACATAGGCAGTGGCAGGTTTCTTGGCGATATCGTTCAGATACCACGCCCAGATCAGGGCGGAACAGGTGGCGTCGGTGTCGGGGGCTGTGTGGCCAAAGATTTTGATCATTTTTGCATCCATAAAACAGGGAGTCGGTTTGGCGTTCTTATAGGGGGGATGCGAATGGTTGTCACCCGTTGCTTGTCGGGCCGTAATGAAACCAATGAACCGGTTTGGCCGATCTGCTGTGGCGGGATTTGGATGCTGTTTTGGTGGGATTTGATGTCGCAGCAGACAGCCCTTGCATCCCGTCGCTGTCAGGCGCAAAATCTGACTGAACAGTAAAGGATATCCCATGTCATTGCTATCAGCCGCCACAAAGGTGCGTGAAAACGCCCATGCCCCCTATTCCAATTTCAAGGTGGGGGCGGCGATCCGCGCGGGGTCGGGCAAGGTGTATGTGGGCTGTAACGTTGAAAACGTGGCCTACCCCGAAGGCACCTGCGCCGAGGCAGGTGCGATTGCGGCGATGGTGGCGGCAGGCGAAACCGAACTCATCGAGGCACTGGTGATTGCCGACAGCCCCTTGCCGGTGTCGCCCTGTGGCGGTTGTCGTCAGAAACTGGCGGAATTCGGAGCCTCGGATGTGAAGGTGACCATGACAACAGTGGCCGGAAATACGTCAGAAATGACGCTGGCCGAACTGCTGCCGGGTGCCTTTACACAGGAACATATGGAGGGGGAAAGCTGATGGATGCCCGCACGGTTTTAACACATCTGCGTGACAAACAACGCCTGAGCGACGAGGAAATCACATGGTTTGCCAATGGGTTGGCCACTGGTGATGTGACGGATGCACAGGCGGGCGCCTTTGCAATGGGCGCATTGCTGAACGGGTTGAGCGAACCTGAAAAGGTGATGCTGACCTTGGCCATGCGCGACAGTGGTGATGTGTTGAAATGGGACATGCCCGGCCCCGTGGTGGATAAACATTCGACTGGCGGTGTGGGCGATACGGTATCCTTGCCGCTGGCACCTGCATTGGCGGCTTGCGGGGCCTATGTGCCGATGATTTCGGGGCGGGGTCTGGGCCATACCGGTGGCACGCTGGACAAGCTTGAGGCGATACCGGGGTACCGGACAGATATATCGGTTGCGGAAATGCGCAAGATCGTTGGCGATGTGGGCTGCGCGATTGTCAGCGCCTCGGGCCGGATCGCACCGGCGGACAAGCGGCTTTATGCAATACGCGATGTGACCGGAACGGTCGAGAGCATTGATCTGATCACGGCCTCGATCCTGTCGAAAAAGCTGGCGGCGGGGCTGGAAAATCTGGTGCTGGACGTCAAGGTCGGCAGCGGGGCCTTTATGAAAACCGCCGATGACGCGCGGGCCTTGGCGCGGTCGCTGGTGAAAACCGCAAACGGGGCAGGGTGCAACACCAGCGCCCTGATCACCGATATGAACCAGCCGCTGGCGGCATCTTTGGGTAATGCACTGGAAGTGATGGAGGCGATGGACCTGCTGACTGTGGGCCATGCGGAAACGCCGATGGCACAGGTCACGGTGGCGCTGGGCGGCGAGGTTCTGGTGCTGGCTGGGCTGGCGGCGGACCGCGAAGCAGGGGATGCGATGATCCGCGAGGTTCTGGTGAACGGCCGTGCGGCGGAAATATTTGGCGCGATGATTGCGGCACAGGGCGGGCCGGTTGATTTCATCGACAACTGGCGTGACCGCCTGCCATCGGCCCCTGTGGTGCGCGATGTGTTCGCGGTGCAAAAGGGCCGCGTGCTGGAGATTGACGGCGAGGCCTTGGGGCTGGCCGTGGTGCATCTGGGCGGCGGGCGTCTGGTGGACGGAGCCAAAATTGACCCCTCGGTCGGCCTGTCCCGTGTGGTGCGTCTGGGCGAGGTGGTGGATGAATACACTCCGCTGGCCATCATCCATGCGGCCAACCCCGCGGCCGCCGAACAGGCGGCGCAGGCGGTGCGGGCCGCCATTACGGTGGGCGAAGGCGAAGTGACGCCGCACCCCCTGATACATGAAAGGATCGCGTAACATGGCACGGGCATTTCTGGTGGTAATGGACAGCGTTGGCTGTGGCGGCGCACAGGACGCGGACAAGTTTTTCAACGGCGATGTGCCGGATACCGGCGCCAACACGCTGGCCCACATCGCGCAGGCTTGTGCTGACGGCAAAGCCGAAGAGGGGCGCAGCGGGCCGTTGCATATGCCCAATCTGGCGGCGCTGGGGCTGGGGGCGGCGGTAAAGCTGGCCTCGGGCGATGAGGCGCCGGGGTTGATGGCCAAACCGACCGGCCTGTGGGGCGCGGCCAGCGAGGTGTCGATGGGCAAGGACACGCCCTCGGGCCATTGGGAGCTGGCGGGCGTGCCGGTGCCGTGGGACTGGACCTATTTCCCCGACACAAAACCCGCCTTTCCCGATGATCTGACACAGGCGGCGATCAAGGCGGCGGGGACCGAGGGGATTTTGGGCAACTGCCATGCCTCGGGCACCGCGATCATTGACGAGCTGGGCGAGGAACACATGCGCACCGGCTGGCCGATCTGCTATACCTCGGCCGACAGCGTGTTCCAGATTGCCGCGCACGAGGAAAC
>CAZIDQ010000142.1:0-7288 GCA_964538015.1 uncultured Marinosulfonomonas sp. | reverse complement strand
TCCAGTTCCGAAACCGAAAAGCCGCGAATGGTGGTGACCATATTGCGCAGGCTATCGCCAGCCGGTCCAACATCCTTGTTTCGAACATCCACCAGCATTGCTTGGGAAATCTCGCGCAATTCGTCCTGCGCGCTGGATCCAAAGGCGATGATCGAATTGGTGTTGCCCATGTCGATTTCATCCATCCGCTTACGGATTTCGGCGGCGACGGGTTTGTCGGCCTGTTCCAGCGGCACGATCTCGCCTACGGGTTCGGGCAGGACAACGGCGGTGACCTCTTCGATCAGGGCCAGTGATTTTTCGGCCTTTTGGCGGGTTGTCTCGGTCATGTTTACGGTACTCCTTAACTGTGGGTTATTGGCCCAGATGTATGCCATCGCGCTGCAGACGTTCGCGCAGCACTTCTATTTCAACGTCCAGATCGCTGCGGTCATCCAGCAGCAGCTTTTCGGTTTTTGCGGCGAAGTTGGTTTCCAGATCGGTCAATAACGCCTCGTAATCCGTGCGCGCCTGTGCATCGCGGGTGCGGGAATACAGATCGGCGAATTTCACTGTCGCATCACGCGCGCCCTGCAAATAGACGCTTAGATATTTTCGCGCGGCGGTCAAATCACGCGGGTCTTCCTCGACCGTGCGCAGCATATCGCGCACCGTGGTCTGGAACTGTGCCACGCGGTCCTCGATCTTGCGATCGCCGGCGCGCAGGATGGCATCCGACATTTCCGCCAGATGCTTTTCTGCCTTGTCCACTACACGGGCCACACGTTCGGTCTGAAAGCCGTCGATGCCCTCCATCCCCTTGTCCGTCATCGGGTCGGGTCCAAAGGCCAAACCATGCAGCACCACGCCCAACAGGCCAAAGATCAGCGCGCTAAACACGCCACCGCTGGCATATCCGGCGATGAACAGGCCAATTCCGGTTAGCACACTGCCGAAAATCTTGCGCGGGATGGCGGGGCGCCGTGCCACGCGGCGTTCCTCATAGGCAATTTGCGCCCGAACGCCATCGCGGGTTAACCACGCGGCCAGTATCAGCACACCAAAGGCCAGCAGGTTCAGTGCCAGCCCCTCGGGGTCTTTGAAAAAGGCGCGAAATGCAAGCGGCAACGGTACGAAAAACAGCACATTCGCCCGCCACATCGCGCGGCGGCTGGCCGAGACCTGCACCGGCGGTTTCCCGCGCTCTATACTGCCATTCGGGCTGAATTCGTTTCCGAAACGTTTGGCCATTTATGCCCCTCCAAAGGCTGATACATAAAAGATCAGCACGATCAGCAGCACAAAAGCCAGTTTTTGCAGACCAGTTGCAGTCATAAATTCCTCCCGATTGGGGATACTAGATCACAGCACCGGCGATTGTCCAAGGGGGAATGATTCCGCCTTTGGATCAGTCTTTATAGTCAACCTTGCGTTCTACATCCAGTTTGCGGGCATAGCCGGACTGGATCACTTCGACGGCAACCAGCACCACAATCGAGAAATAGAAGGTCGATTTTGACATCGGGATCAGGGCGTGGCCGAACAGTTTGATCTGCAGGGCGTCGTCATGCATGGCGTGCGCTGCGGCTGGACCGGATTCGCCCAACAGGACAACCCCGACAATCAGCAGGATGAACAGGCCCAGAACCTCGTACATGCGGTTCTTTTCCAAAAACACGGCAACGGTATCTGCCAGTGCCAGCATGGCGATGCCGGAAATGACGATGGCGGTGGCCAGGACTGCGAAAACCTTGGTGATGGCCAGCGCGGACAGCACGGAATCAAAGCTGAAGATCAGGTTCATGAAAACGATCAGGATCACCACTTGGGTTGCGGACTTGGCGTTTTTGTCACCCATATTTGTGCCCAGATGTTCAACCGATAGCATATGGGTAATTTCCTTGAATGCGGTGTACATGATGAACACGCCGCCGACGATAAATACCATTGTGGCAAAGTTGATGCCGCCTTCGATGATGCCTGGGAAATTAAAGATATAGAATGGCTCTGATAGGGCTGCGATCAATTTGATCATCACAAATAGCAGCACAACACGTAGGGCAACCGCGATAATAATCCCCCAAAATCGTACAGCTTTTTGTTTTTCGGCAGGTGCGCGTTTGCTTTCGATGCTGATATACAGCAGGTTGTCAAACCCCAGCACTGCTTGCAGGAAAATCAGCACCATCAGGTTGCCCATGTTTTCCAAGGTAAAAAGATCGGCCATGCGTTCGGCTCCTGTCACATACTTCTACTAATTCAACGTCATACCCTGCGGGCGCGATTCTGAAAACCGTTTAGGTGCTATTTGCGCCGCCGCTTGGGTTTTGGTTTGGGTTTCTGGCTGATGCCTTTGTCCATTCCCAACTGGTCACGCAGCACGCGAGGTTTGATTTCCTCGACCTCGCCCGCCTTTAGTTCACCCAGCTGGAAAGGGCCGTAACTGACACGGATCAGGCGGTTCACCTTCAACCCGACCTCGTCCAACGCGCGCCGGATCTCGCGGTTCTTGCCTTCGCGCAGGGCCACCGTCAGCCAGGCATTCGCGCCCTGTTGCCGGTCCAGTGAAATATCCATCGGTTGAAACCGCTCGCCCTCGCTGGTGACACCTTTGCGCAGTGGTTCCAGCATTCTGTCACTTGGCCGGCCATTCACCCGCACCCGATAGCGGCGCAGCCAGCCGGTGCTGGGCAGTTCCAGCTTGCGTTTGATCCCGCCGTCATTGGTCAGCAGCAGCAAGCCTTCGGAATTGATATCCAGACGGCCCACACTGACCACCCGTGGCAATTCATCGGGCAGGGATGCAAACACTGTGTCGCGGCCCTTTTCGTCGCGTTCGGTGGTGACCAGCCCGATTGGTTTGTGATAGAGCCACAGGCGCGGCGCTTCGGGTTCGCCCACGTCCTTGCCGTCCACCACGATCTTGTCCGCAGGGGTGACGTTCAGGGCCGGGCTGTCGATCAGCTTGCCGTTTACAGTGACGCGACCGGCGGCGATCATCCGCTCGGCCTCGCGCCGCGATGCAAGGCCCGCACGGGCCATAACTTTGGCGATCCGCTCGCCTTTGGGTGTTTCGTTTTCCATGCCTTGCCTTAACCCGCATGCCCTGAAATGAAAAGCGGCTTGGCAAAACTCCTGCCACAGGGCAAACCATAGGGCATGAGCGAATTTACCAGCCATATGGACACTGCCTTGGAACAGGCCAAAGCCGCCGCCGCGCGTGGCGAAGTCCCCGTTGGTGCGGTGATCATCGCGCCGGATGGCAAAATCATCGCCCAAACCGGCAATCGCACCCGCGAATTGAATGATCCCACCGCACACGCCGAAATCCTCGCCATCCGTGCCGCCTGTGCGGCCCTCGGGTCTGAGCGGCTGACCGGCTATGACCTCTATGTCACGCTGGAACCTTGCCCGATGTGCGCCATGGCCATTTCCGCCGCCCGCATCCGCCGCCTCTATTTTGGCGCGTCCGATCCGAAATCCGGCGGCGTCAACCAAGGTCCGCGCATATTTACCCACCCGCAGGCCCACCACGTCCCCGAAATCTACGATGGCATCGCCGCCGGTGAATCCGAAGCCCTGCTGAAGGATTTCTTCCAATCCCGCCGCGCCTGATCTTCTTCTTTTCCCTAAATACCTCCGCCGGAGGCTCCGGCATTGCCACAAAAACCGCCGCTGAAATGGCGCACAGCCTTGCAGCCCCCGCCCACGGGCGCTAAAGCCTATTCCAAACAGCATTTATCCGGAGACACTTTGATGTCGATCGACAAGGAAACCGCCGCCCGCGTGGCGCATCTGGCCCGTATCAGGGTCAAGGACGAGGCCCTGCCAGCACTGGCCGAAGAATTCAACGCCATCCTTGGCTTTATCGAACAGCTGAACGAAGTGGATGTCGAAGGGATTGAGCCGATGACATCCGTCACCCCGCAACGCCTGAAACGGCGCGAGGATGTGGTGACAGACGGCAACCAGCAGGAGAAAATCCTCGCCAATGCACCGGACGCCCGCGAAGGGTTCTTTGCCGTGCCCAAAGTGGTGGAGTAAGCGATATGACCGATCTGAACAAACTGACCATCGCAGACGCGCGTGATTTGCTGCACAAGGGCGACGTCACCGCCGTCGAGCTGACCGAAAGCTGCCTGTCGGCAATTGAAGGGTCAAACGCACTGAATGCTTTCGTTCACAACACCCCTGAAATATCCCGTGAACAGGCAAAAGCGGCTGACGCGCGTCTGAAATCCGGCACGGCGCCCGCAATGTGTGGCATCCCGCTGGGCATCAAGGATCTGTTCTGCACCAAGGGTGTCCCGTCGCAAGCCGGTTCCGCCATTCTGGAAGGGTTCAAGCCGGAATACGAAAGCACCATCACCCAACAACTGTGGGACAATGGCGCGGTGATGCTGGGCAAATTGAACATGGATGAATTCGCCATGGGCAGTTCAAACGAAACCTCGACCTACGGCGATGTGGTCAACCCGTGGCGGCGCGGAAATGACGATGCGCCACTAACGCCGGGTGGCTCTTCGGGTGGCTCTGCCGCTGCTGTCGCCGCCGATCTGTGCCTTGGCGCAACCGGTACCGACACGGGCGGTTCCATCCGCCAGCCCGCCGCCTTTACCGGCATCACCGGCATCAAACCCACCTACGGGCGCTGCTCGCGCTGGGGGGTTGTGGCCTTTGCCTCGTCCTTGGATCAGGCCGGACCGATGACCAAATCCGTGCGCGATGCAGCGATCATGCTGGAAGCGATGGCAGGGCATGACCCGCTGGATTCCACCAGCGCCGATCTGCCCGTGCCGAATTTCGAAGCCGCGCTGACAGGCGACATCAAGGGCAAAAAGATAGGCATCCCAAAGGAATACCGTATGGAGGGTATGCCCGAGGAAATCGGCAAGCTGTGGGAAGATGGCACCGCGATGCTGAAAGACGCAGGCGCTGAAATCGTCGACATCTCGCTGCCGCACACCAAATACGCGCTGCCGGCCTATTACGTGATTGCCCCCGCCGAGGCCTCCTCCAATCTGGCCCGCTATGATGGTGTGCGCTATGGTCACCGTGCCACGCTGGCCGCGGGTGAAGGCATCGACGACATGTACGAAAAAACCCGCGCCGAAGGGTTCGGCCACGAGGTGCAGCGCCGCGTGATGGTTGGCACCTATGTGCTGTCTGCCGGTTTCTATGACGCCTATTACAACCGCGCCCGCCGCGTGCGCACCCTGATCAAGCGCGACTTTGAACAGGTGTTTGCGACTGGTGTCGATGCGATCCTGACACCGGCCACACCTTCCGCTGCTTTCGGTCTGGGTGAAATGGCCGATGCCGATCCGGTGCAGATGTATCTGAACGATGTGTTTACCGTCACCGTGAACCTTGCCGGCCTTCCCGGCATCACGGTTCCGGCGGGGCAGGACAAGCAGGGGTTGCCCTTGGGGCTGCAGTTGATTGGCCGCCCGTGGGAAGAGGGCGATTTGCTAAATGTTGCCTACACACTTGAACAGGCTGCCGGATTTGTTTCCAAACCGGCGAAATGGTGGTAACACCTATGAAAACGAGTAAGGCAAGGGGTTTATCGATGCGGTTTTATCTTCCGGCAATTGCTGTGCTGGCTCTGGCGGCTTGTGAGCCAACGGTTCCGGATTCCGGCGTGGGTTTTGATGGTTATGCCAACTATGAATTGCAACGCGCCCGCCGCGAAGCACAGTTGCAGCGGCAGGCAACCCCTGCACAGGGGGCTATTTCCAGCGAAACATCGCAGACTCCGGCCACACCGCAACCGCCTGCACCACGAACCCAAACGGCAAAAGCACCGGCAGCCAGAACCAATAACGTCGGCATCTCCGACGAACAGGATTTCGGTGCGGTTTCTTCACGCGAAACGATCGAGAGCGACCGCGAGCGGCTGGAGCGCCAGCGGGCGGAATATGTGGTGATCGAACCCACTGCCGTACCAACAGGCGGGCGTTATTCCGGTCCGAACATTGTCAAATACGCGCTGTCGACCAGCAACAATGTCGGCCAATCGATCTATAGCCGCTCGAAAATCTTTGCCCAGTCGCGCTATAACCGCAATTGCCAGAAATACCCCTCGCCCGATCTGGCGCAAGAGGCGTTCTTGAAATCCGGTGGCCCGAAACGTGATTCCAAAGGGCTGGACCCCGATGGCGACGGTTTTGCCTGTTCATGGGATCCGCGCCCCTTCCGTACCGCCCGTAGCGGCGGCTGAGGGCAGGGGTGAAGCCCACCCCGCATCCGTCACCCAATTTCGGGGAACGCCGTGATGGCGTGATCCCCGACATGGTGGTTTTACACTATACTGCAATGGACAGCGCCACAGCGGCGCTGGACTGGCTGTGTACGCCCGAGGCCGAGGTTTCGGCCCATTACCTGATTTCCGAGGGCGGCGAGGTGTTTTCGCTGGTGCCCGAGGACATGCGCGCTTGGCATGCGGGGGCAGGGCGGTGGGGAATGGTCACGGATGTGAACTCGCGCTCGATCGGTATCGAGATTGCCAACACCGGCTTTGTCCCTTTTCCCGAACCGCAGATGGTGGCGCTTGAGGGGGTGTTGCACGACATCATGCGCCGCTGGGCGATCCAGCCGGAACGTATCATCGGCCATTCCGACATGGCCCCGGGGCGCAAGATTGATCCGGGTCTGCGGTTTGACTGGCGGCGGTTGGCGCTGGGCGGGCTTTCGGTTTGGCCCAAGGACGGAAAAATGGGGAAACCGGACGAGGTGGCGTTCGCAGATGCCCTACGTGCTTTCGGCATGACATCCGATGCCTCGCCCGAAACCCTGCTTGCAGCCTTTCGATTGCGGTTTCGTCCGTGGGGTCGCGGTCCGCTGGATGGGGTGGACATGGCGCAGGCGATTGACCTTGCCATGCGCTATCCCGTTGACCAATTGCCCCTGACCTCCTAAATCACAGTTGCGCGGATGGCTGGATGGCCGCGTGGCCCTGTGCCGCGAGGAAAGTCCGGACTCCACAAAACGACGGTGCCGGGTAACGCCCGGCCGGGGAAACCCGAGGGAAAGCGCCACAGAAAACAGACCGCCCGTGCATGCACGGGTAAGGGTGAAACGGCGGTGTAAGAGACCACCGCGCTGTTGGCAACAACAGTGGCACGGCAAGCCCCACCGGGAGCAATGCCAAATAGGGACCGCACGGGCGCATGCCCGGATCTGTTTTGGATCGGCGGTCCGGGTTGGCAGCTAGAGCCTGTTGGTAACAGCAGGCGCAGAGGAATGGTCATCCAGAGGCGGGGAAACCCGTCTTGGACAAAATCCGGCTTACAGGCCGTCCGCGCAT